>CAYRBS010000001.1:0-8313 GCA_964422335.1 uncultured Mariniphaga sp.
ACTTACAACGATTTGAATGATTCCATCGTTCCCCACCCATTTCTGAATGAAACGCTGGGACATTTTTCCACTGCCCACCGGATTGTACCCGCGCCGGAGCATCATTACTGGTTCATCACGAAGGAGAAAATCGGGCTGTTCCTGATAAAAGACAACAAGGCCAAACTCATTAAATCCATTCCCACGCAGGTATTCAGCCCTCACGAAATGATTGATGACTTTGAAAACATTTTACCGCTGACATCCACAGAGGCTATTATTTGCCTCGAAAACGGCATTGCAAGAATTGAAGCTTCGGCGACCGACACCGTTGCGCAGATAAAAAAGTACACCCCCAGCCTGCGGGAAATTTCACTTACCGACCAACAAGGCAACGAGCGTACCGGCGAAGAAGAAAACGGAAAATTACGGGTTAAATTCAGGTTCCATAATATCGGGCTCCGCTATGCATTTCCTCATTATACACATCAACCCATCCATTTCCAGGCATTTTTAAAAGGAATTGATCCAACATGGTCGAAAAAAACAACAAACCCGGTTTTCAATTTCGACCGGCTACCGCCCGGGGAATATGAGCTGATTGTAAAAGCGGTGGACTCCTGGGAAAATGAAAGCAGGCAGCACCAGCTTTCGATTGAGGTGTTACCTCCCTGGTATTTAACCAATTATGCAAGAACAGGGTATGTGCTGGCATTTTTTTTAATTGTAATAGGTGTACAAATATGGGGTGTTAAACGAACCCGCAAAAAAGAGCGAAGGCAGCTGGAAGAAAGGGAAAAGGAACTTATAAAAGTACGAAATGAAAAACTCGGGAACGAAGTGGAACACAAAAGCGAAGAGCTGGCAAACTCTACCATGGCTATTATTAAAAAGAACGAGTTCCTGCTCCGATTGAAACAAATCATTGCCAATCAAAAAGAACAATTAGGCTCGCGCTACCCCGACAAATATTTCTTTCACCTCACCCGGAAAATTGACGAAAACATATCGAGCCATGATGACTGGCGCCTTTTTGAATTAAATTTTGAACGGGCCCACGAACAGTTCCTGCAGAAGATAAAAGAACAATACCCCGATTTAACCCCCCGGGATTTACGTTTGTGTGCATTTTTGAGGATGAACCTTACCTCGAAAGAAATTGCCCCGCTGCTGGGTATTTCGGTGCGCGGGGTGGAAAACCACCGCTACCGGCTGAGAAAAAAAATGGGGCTGGAACACGATGATAATTTGATTGACATGATTTTACAGCTGTAATCAATTCAATGTATAGTTATATAACTTTCCCCCTTCGCTGCCCACAATCAGGCTTAAGCCAGCATCGCTGCCGGAAAGTTTACCTATACTAAACTCGCTGTTGCCCTGAAGCGGGAACCCTTCGTGCAATTTTCCATCGGGGTTAAACAGGTAAATCCGGTTGGCTGTTTCATCCACAACCCCCACCTTTTTTAAACCGGCTGAAAAAGTATAAATGTGGGGCGGGTGCTTCAGTTGATTATCCAGTTTTTTGGAGAACATTTTTCTCCCGTTTTCCTTCATAACGGTTACCTCATTGCCATCCACAAATATAAAATCGGGTACATTGTCTCCATCCAAATCGTCCACCGTAAAAAAGTGGTTTTCGCTGAAACGGGCGGTTTTCTTTTCCTCAAACTCCCCGTTGAAATAAAGGTAATAAACGTTGCCCCCCGTGTCGGTTGCCACAATTTTGGGCCTTCCGTCGAGGTTTAGCGTCAGCGGGTTGCCGGAATTTTCGAACCGGGCTTTGGTGGGAACGCGTGTTTCCCCCTGCCTGTTTTGAATATAAATCCGTGACTTGTCTTTAAAAACGATGTAGTCCTTGCCGGCTACCCTGAAATGCTGTACCGGGGTAGTAACCGGGTGGTCCGTTTGATCAAACTTCCAACCCTGAATAATTTTTCCGGAATAATCGTACGCATACACTTTCTTGTCTTCGCCCGCCACAAAGTAGCGATAGTTCCGGTTGTTATCGTAATCGAACACGCTCACCGCATTGGTTGCCGGCGACCGGAGTGTTACCGGGAAATGGGCCACATTGTTGCCGTTCCGGTCTATCAGGTAAAGCTTTTCTTTGGTATTAAAAAGGTACTGTAACTTCCCGTTTTTATAATAATCCACCTGGTGAATTTCGCCCAAAACCGGCCCGGAGAGTGGAATGCTCCAGCGTACCCTTCCTGCGGCAGTTACCAGCGACAACTGATGCTGGTTGTCCTGCATAATAATTTCGTGGTTGCCGGCATCGTTGTGGTTCACTACCAACTGCGGTTTTAAAGTTACATTATTGCCCACGGCACTTTGCCAGGTCGTCCGGGCTTCATCCCGCACTTCCGCCTGAAAAGCAACAGCCACTGAGTTAAAAAATATATCCCTTTCGCGCTGTACCTGCCAGTTAACCATGCCAAATTTCCGGATACTCTCTTCCCTGTCTTCCATTTGTCCGAGCAGGGAATTGGTAAAAAGTTCGTTCCGCAGACCGTAGGCTTTGTTCACATCCACAAAAACATTCATATTGGCGCGGCTTGAACTGTTTTTCCGGAATTGCTGGTAATACATGTCTTTGGAAAGTGTTGTCCCCAGCACCATGTTACGTAAATATTCGTGCAGCCCCTGTTCTGAGTTGGCAAACACCATGTAATTATCGTAAAATGTAACGAACCTTGCTTCGATCATTGAAAACGGGCTTCCCATCCAAATACCCGGGAACGAAGGGTAAGGGAACCGGTAAACCGGAAAATGCACTTCGTTGTCAACCTGAAAGTCAGATCTTAATTTTTCCGGATCTGTTGCTGAACGCACGGCATAGTTGTCCAGCATTTTCTTCAATTGTTCTTCGGCCTCCGATCTGCTGCGGGTATGCAAAATAAAAAATACGTTTTTATCTTTCGGATCAACAGGAATGGTGGTTGCAGCCACAATTACCTCCTCTTTCACCAAATTCTGAAAAACATTCCGTGTATTGGAACGAAACCCCCGGTCAAACCGTTTCATCCGTTCTTCGCGGCGATAATACCCTTCAGAAAGGGCAAAATATTCTTCCAGTCGTTCAAAAAAAGCTTCTTTATTGTTAAATGAATAATTGCAAAAGAACGATGTATTCTGCGGAAGAATATCTTCCGCCTGAAACCGAACCGGCTGCTGATCGGCAAATACCGAAAGAAAATGGTTCAGGGAATCATCGGCTGCAGAAATACCGCTTATCAAAAGATGATCTTCGTTGAAACGGAAACCAAGCTCGCTCCATGCAGCAAAATTTCTGAACGCTTCTATTTCCCTGCGGGCATTCACCCGTTTGGTTTCTCCAAATTCATCTGTACTATTTTCCGTTTTATTACTTACAAGCTGCCTGACAAAATCACTGAAAAACCGATGGTTCAAAAAAAGAGAAAACCCTGACTGGGAATTAGCCGCCCGGCTGACCAGCGAGAAATAAGGGTTCCTATCAATTCCATCGGCTAAAAGTTGCCTGATGCTCTGTTCTATCAAAATCGATTTGGTGCTTACCAATAAAAAACCATCGGCAAACGACCAGAAAACCGGTTCCTCGTTGACTGCATTGTTAATTTCGGTAATGGTATATTTTCCGTACTCTTTCGAATTATAAGAAAACGATTCCGGAGGCCAGGCCATTTTCAACAAATTTTCAAGAGCAGCCTGCCGATTTGATTCCCGGGCTTTCGCAATGACCAAAGGAACAAGCTCATCGCGGCCTGTAAATCCGAAGGAAAGGACAAAAGGACTTCTCCGCAATTTTTTTGAAAGTTCACTGTTATTCTCAATCAGCGTATCCAGCTTTTGCGAATACCGGAAAAAATGAGGCCAGACACTTGCGTCGGACAACTCATCCAGGGCCTTGTTTTCAAAAGGAATTGATTTCAGTGAATTAAATTCAAAAAAAAAGGGGGACGACACCGGGATGGCTTGATACAACGCATTGTCTCCCGACAAAATGGGTTTATCTCTCAAAAAATAAAGAAATCCTGCGGCTGCTGTCAAAAACAGAAGTATTATAATGATTACGTTTCGCTTCATCCTTCCCTGATTAATCTTCATAAACCGGTGGCCAATACACCTGATAAAATGCGTTTCAGACTTCGTCCTTTAAAAAGTTACAACGAAATTATTTAAACTATGGTGCCGGGGTATTTAAGTTAAAGATAATTCCCAAATCAAAACTGACAGAATGAATTTTGAGTTTATCAACCATTTCAATAAAAACGGGTAAATCTTCCTTCAAAACAGATTCCATCCGGTTATCGCCATCGTCATACCTGTTGTATTCATTTCTGTTAAATTCATTAAAATTGTTAACAAAGGCCAATTTAAAGCCTGCATGAATGCCCATTTTTCTGTTATTCAAGGGTTGTTGAATCCCGAATCCGAGGTACGGAGACGCCACATAACTTTTCAATGAAGCTTTTATATTGTCCTGGATGCCCTCCAGCGATTTCCCGTTTTCCAGTAAAACTTCCCGTTTGCCGCCAACAGAAATCAGATTATTCACCCCCGTCTCAATATAAAAAGGCTGACCTGAAAATTTTATTCCAACAGGCATTCCGATATAGTTAAACGTACTTAATTCGTAATCGGCCACCTCATTCCCGATTTCCGGAAAGGATCTTCCGTCCTTAATTTCATAAACAAAAAGCTTGCTTTTATAACTGTAAAAACCAACCCCTGTTGTAATTCCCAGGTTACTATTGGCAAAATTCACTGCCGGCTTTGTCAACTTCACCTCAAAGGAGGGAGTAAAAGGCCATGCCGGACCTTCATTGCCATCATCGGTCCACTTTTCAAAGTCATTAATTTTGAAATACCTGGCCGTCACATCTTTTGCCTGAAAATGCTGATGCCTGTTAAGCGAAGGAATAAAATTAATTTGCCAGTTAACATCTGAAAAAAAGGAGGCGGTTACCGGACACCCAAACTCATCCACACTAACACCATGCGGGGTGCCGGGACACCGGTCCAGTTTATCCGGTACGCCGTCGTTATCGCTGTCGGCACAACCGTCATCCTGCAAAAAACCGGGTCGCTCGGGGCAGTCATCTTCTTCGTTGGGCACACCATCGGCATCCCAATCGTTGGGACAACTAACCGATGTAATCAAAAATTCACCCTCCTCAACCACGAACTCTAAACGCGTATCCACGTCCAAATGCAAAACTTGATTATCAGCAGTTTTTCCGGTAAGTTTCTTCAGAAATAAAACATCGCCCCGCCATATAGTGGAGTCAAAATCATCCTGTTTCAAATGAATCTCCAGGTTGCTCGTATCAATTTCAACGGAAAGTCCGTTTTCAAAATGATTATACAACAATCCGGCATACTCATCAACGGAAACCTTCACTTTTGATTTGCCCGGTATAGGCAGGTCATTTATCACAAAAACAAATGAATCAAAATTCATTCTCTTCAACCTGTTTTCAAAATCAACCCGGTTCTTAAAATCATCTTTTGTGAAATTTGAAACTTGCCCGTATCGGATTACTTCTTGTTGTATTTTAGTGTAAACCTCATCTTTCGTCAGGGCTTCCTGAGAATAAGAGCCTTTCGCTAAAATGAGCGCAATCATCAAGGATAGATAAATTCTTCTCATAATTTAATAGCTATAGTAGTATCTGCATTTTTCTTTCCCGGTGAGCCACCCGTAATGTAAAGAAATGCCCGGTAATCAATAGCCGAATGGTAAATGATTCAGCGCAATAATCAGCATAATGCTTACAACTGCTTGGCTACCTCTACTTCATGAAATGCTTCCACATGATCGCCTACTTTAATATCGTTGAAATTTTCAATATTCAGGCCGCATTCGTACCCGTTTTTCACCTCTTTCACATCATCTTTGAAACGTTTGAGTGAGCCGAGTGTTCCGGTGTAAATAACGATACCCTCGCGGATGACCCTGATTTTGGAGTTCCGGCTGATTTTTCCATCGCGAACGATACAACCGGCCACAGTTCCAACCTTGGTAACCTTGAACGTTTCGAGCACCTCTGCCGTTCCGGTAATTTCTTCTTTAATATCCGGCGAAAGCATTCCTTCCATGGCCGCCTTAATTTCGTTAATGGCATCATAAATAATGGAATACAGTCGGATATCGATTTGTTCTTTTTCTGCAAGTTTACGTGCACTCAGCGAAGGCCTTACCTGGAACCCGATTACAATTGCTTCGGAAGCGGCTGCGAGAAGAATATCCGACTCCGATATCTGTCCAACGGCTTTGTGTTTCACGTTCACCTGAATTTCTTCGGTAGAAAGTTTTATCAATGAATCGGAAAGTGCTTCCACCGAACCATCCACATCCCCTTTTATTATCAGGTTCAGCTCCTGGAAGTTACCAATGGCAATCCTTCTTCCAATTTCATCGAGTGTAATGTGTTTTTGTGAACGAAGCCCCTGCTCGCGCGCCAGTTGCTGGCGTTTGTTGGCGATATTGCGCGCTTCGCGTTCATTTTCCATCACATTAAAATTATCGCCTGCCTGTGGCGCCCCGTCGAGCCCAAGAATAATGGCCGGCTGTGCAGGCCCGGCTTCAGTGATTTTCTGGTTACGCTCGTTGAACATGGCTTTTACGTGGCCGAAATGTTGTCCGGCAAGAATAATATCACCATGCCTCAGGGTTCCGCTTTGCACCAGAACCGTTGCTACAAAACCACGTCCCTTATCGAGTGTAGATTCAATAACAGCACCTGATGCCCTCCTGTTGGGGTTGGCTTTCAATTCAAGCATTTCAGCCTCAAGCACCACTTTTTCGAGTAATTCGTCGATTCCGTTCCCTTCTTTGGCAGAAATATCCTGCGACTGGTATTTTCCACCCCACTCTTCCACAAGGTAATTCATGTTTGCCAGTTCTTCTTTTATCCTTTCAGGATTGGCGCCCGGCTTGTCCACTTTGTTAATAGCAAATACAATGGGCACGCCGGCAGCCGCGGCATGGTTGATGGCCTCCACGGTCTGAGGCATTACATTATCGTCGGCAGCCACTATAATAATAGCGATGTCGGTTGCCTGCGCACCGCGGGCACGCATGGCGGTAAAAGCTTCGTGCCCCGGGGTATCGAGGAATGTGATATCTCTTCCGTCGTCGAGGCTGACATGGTACGCCCCAATATGCTGTGTAATTCCGCCAGCTTCGCCGGCAATCACGTTTGTGTTCCTTATATAATCGAGCAAAGATGTTTTCCCGTGGTCAACGTGTCCCATAACCGTTACAATGGGTGGCCGGGCTTGCAAATCCTCCTCGGTATCTTCGTCCTCCGTTTCAATGGATTCCTGAAGTTCGGCACTCACGAATTCCACTTCGTAACCAAACTCTTCGGCAACAATGGTAAGTGTTTCGGCATCGAGCCGCTGGTTAATGGAGACAAACAGCCCGAGGGCCATACAAGTTGAAATAATCTCGGTTACGTTAACATCCATCATGTTGGCCAGCTCGTTCACCGATACAAACTCGGTAACTTTCAGTACTTTTTTCTGCTGATCCTGCTTTTCCTTGTCGGCCTGCATTTTTTCGCTGGCAGCAGCCCTTTTATCGCGCCGGTGCCTTGAGCCTTTCGATTTACCTTTGGATGTTAACCGGGCCAGTGTATCTTTTATCTGCTTCTGAACTTCTTCCTCGTCCACCTCTTTTCTCTGCAAAGGTTTCCTTTTCTTTACCTGTGCTTTTTGCGGACGCTGATCGCCTTTGGAGCGATCTCCTCCCGGTTTGTTGTCTTCAAATTTTATGCGGCCTGATTCCTTGATCCTTTTTCTGCGTTTTTTCCGCGATTGAGCTTCGGAGGGTTCAGCCCGTTTTTTATCCTTTTTATCGGGCAAGTCAATTCTTCCAACAACCGTGGGGCCGTTGAGTTTGTCGGCCCTGGCTTTAATAGTATCTTCCCGTTGGGTGGTTTTTTCTTTTCCTTTTTCTTCGGGTTTATCCACGGTTTTTGTGGTCCCCGTTTTTTTCCTGTACCGTTCTTTCCGTTCTTTTTCTTTCTCTTTCCTCGATTTTTTCGCAGGTCGTGTTTTTTGGTTAAGTGAATCAAGGTTAATCTTCCCGATTACTTTAATACTCTCGACCTTAGGGGATTCTGTTTCAATCTCTTCTTTTTTCACTTCCTCTTCCGGTTCGGGTTTTTCAGTTTGTTCAGGTTTTTGTTCCTGTTTTGTCTTTTCAGGTTGGGGCGTCTTTTTTTCTTCTGCCTTTTCAGGTTCTTTACCAGCCTTATCATCTGCAGAAACCTCTTTTTGGGACGGCTCTTCTTCTTTTTCAGGTTTTTCGGCTTTCCCGGCTTTTTCCGTTTTCTCTGTTTT
>CAYRBS010000001.1:8413-15932 GCA_964422335.1 uncultured Mariniphaga sp.
TTTTTTCAAATCATCCAGGTCAACCTTTCCTACAACTTTAACATCGGCTGTTTTTTTCCTGCTTGTTTCTGCTTCGGGAGCTTTTTCTTTCTGTTCTTCTTTCTTTTTGGGTTCCTCCTTCTTTTTGGCCGGAGCCGGGGCCTTTTGTTCCCGGGGTGTTTTCTGTACTTTTTCTTCCTCTTCTTCTATGTCTTCTTCGTCCCCTTCATCTTCTGTTTTTTCCGGTTTATCATCCACAGAAATAACTTCCTGTTTTGGCCGGTGACTTTTCAAAATAATTTTTTCCGACTCCTTTTTGAGGTTCAGATCAATTTTATATTCTTTTTCAAGAAGTTCAACTGCTTCTGCAGTAACTTTTGTATTGGGGTTTGAATTGATTTCAATCCCTTTTTTATGCAAAAATTCCACAATAGTGTGAATCCCTACATTGAATTCCCTTGCAAGTTTACTAAGTCTTAATGTCTTGCCTTCTGCCATAAATTATTTTTTTCTTTTCGTAACCCCAAGTTAAAAAACGGTGCAAGTTTAGCCAAAAGCATTTACATACGTTTTAATTTAAGCTTATTTTTTCACAAATTACTCAAATTCTGCATTGAGTACTTTCAGCACATCGTCAATCGTTTCTTCTTCCAGGTCGGTCCGCTGAATCAATTCATCGCGCGGGATGCTAAGCACATTTTTGGCTGTGTCGCAGCCAATTGCTTTCAAAGCATCGATAATCCAGCTTTCAATTTCATCGGAAAATTCTTCGAGGTTAACGTCTTCGTCGTCTTCTTCCATCTCGCGGTACACATCAATTTCGTACCCTGTAAGCTGGCTTGCCAGCCTGATATTCAACCCACCCTTTCCGATAGCAAGCGAAACTTCCTCGGGCCTGAGAAAAACCTCGGCCCTTTTTTCCTCTTCTTTTATTTTAATGTTATTAATTTTCGCAGGATTTAAAGCCCTTTTAATGTACAACTGAATATTGGTAGAGAAGTTAATTACGTCGATGTTTTCGTTACGCAACTCGCGCACTATCCCGTGTATGCGTGATCCTTTCATTCCCACACAGGCTCCCACCGGGTCAATCCTTTCATCGTATGATTCAACGGCTACTTTCGCACGCTCTCCGGGTACCCGTACAATTTTTTTAATGGTAATAAGGCCGTCGAAAATTTCAGGAATTTCCAGTTCGAACAACCGTTCGAGAAATACCGGTGCAGTACGCGATAAAATAATTACCGGGTTGTTGTTTCTCAGTTCTACTTTATAAACGATGGCACGCACTGTATCTCCTTTCCGGAAATAATCGGACGGAATTTGTTCCGATTTGGGAAGGAGCAGTTCATTGCCTTCGTCGTCGAGAATAAGGATTTCTTTTTTCCAAACCTGGTAAACTTCGCCGGTAACAATGTCTCCGATTTTATCCTTGTATTTTCCGTAAACATTGTCCTTTTCCAGTTCAAGAATCCTGCTGGCAAGGTTCTGGCGAAGGTTCAGGATGGCCCGGCGCCCAAAATCGGCCAGTTTCACCTCATCGGTCACTTCTTCCCCCACTTCATAATCGGTATCGATTTTTTGTGCTTCCGATAATGTAATTTGCAGGTTTGGCTCTTCCAGTTCCCCGTCTTCCACTACTTCGCGGTTCCTCCATATTTCAAAGTCACCTTTATCGATGTTGATAATTATATCAAAGTTTTCATCGGTGCCATACTGCTTTATCAGTACACTCCGAAAAACATCCTCCAGGACACTCATCATGGTTACCCTGTCAATGTTTTTCAGCTCTTTGAACTCTGCAAAAGTATCGATAAGGCTAATATTTTCCATCTCTCTTTAGTTTATTTAAATGAAACAACAACTTTAGCGCTTTTAATATCGCTGTATTCAATTTGATGTTCTTTTACAATCAATTGTTTTTTCTTATGCCCCTCCACTTTTTCGCGGGTGGAGGTTTCAAGTATAACGTAACCTGGCGCTGTATCTTTTAAAAGCCCGGTACGTTTCTCCCCGCCGGCAGTTACAATTTCCACCTGGCGACCTGTATTCTTCAGGTACTGCTCTTTTACCCTGAAGCTTTCAGACAAACCGGGAGAAGAAACCTGCAACTCAAAATCTTCTTTGTCCCTGTCGAGGTTCCGTTCCAGGTGACGGCTGATTTCCACGCAGTTGTCGATGGTCAACCCATCGAAACTATCCACAAATACTTTGATGGCGTTGGATGCACTCACCTGCACATCCACCAGGAATGCACCTTCATCGAGCTGCTCCTTCACCAATCCCTCTATTTTCGCTTTATCCACCATCATTTACCAGTAACAAAATAGGGAACCTCCGGTCCCCTATTTCAGGTCTTCATAAAAATCTGCGCAAAAATAGCAAAATCTTCCGAAAACACAAAAAATAAAATGCATGATAAATGCCTTAAACCGAATTAATTAAACTTTTGTATTTTTGACCTTCGAAGTAAAAGAAAACAAGTGACCGATAATTATTTAAACAAGAAAAAAATCATTAATGACCCGGTGTTTGGATTTATCAACCTCCAGTCGGAGCTGATTTTTGATTTAATTGAACATCCCTACCTGCAGCGATTGCGGCGCATCAAGCAACTGGGGCTGTCGTACCTGGTTTACCCGGGCGCGAACCATTCGCGGTTCGAGCATGCACTGGGCGCCAGCCATCTTATACGGCAGGCCATTACAGTACTGCGGCTGAAAGGGCACGAGATTACTGAAGAAGAGGCCGACGCAGTAACTGTGGCCATTTTGTTACACGATATTGGGCATGCCCCGTTTTCGCATGTGCTGGAAAACACGCTGGCGGAAATCCCTCACGAAGAAATTTCGCTGCTGCTAATGGATAAACTGAATGAACAGTTTGACGGCAGGCTGGATTTGGCCATTAAAATTTTCAGGAATAAATACGAAAAACACTTTTTACATCAGTTGGTAGCCGGCCAGCTTGACATGGACCGGCTGGACTACCTCAGCCGCGACAGTTTTTTCACGGGCGTTGCCGAAGGGGTGGTGGGCATCGACCGCATCATTAAAATGTTAAATGTTTGGAACGACCAGTTAGCTGTTGATCTGAAAGGAATTTATTCCATCGAAAAATTTTTAATCGCACGGCGCCTGATGTACTGGCAGGTTTACCTGCACAAAACCGTTGTGTCAGCCGAGTTTCTGCTCCTTAATGTTTTAAAACGGGCAAAAGAACTTGTCCTTTCAGGAACCGATATTTTTGCTACTCCCACACTGAAAGTTTTTCTGCAAAATAATTTCACTTCAGAAAATTTAAGGAGCAACACACTCATTAACGGAAAAAGTGTGCTCGACTGGTTTGTTTTGCTCGATGACAATGATATAATGACTTCTGTAAAAGAGTGGCAGTCGCAAACCGATCCGGTACTGTCTGCTCTGTCCCAAAGGTTAATACAACGTAAACTTTTCAAAGTTACCTTAAACAGCAGGCCTGTTTCAAAAAAATGGAAAGAAGAAATGCTGTACCGCATCACGCAAGAAATTACCGGCAACGCTGCATTATCCCCCTATTTTCTTATGACAGGGGAAATTACAAACAATGCCTATAACCGTCATACCGAAAAAATTAAAATTCTTTTCAAGAACGGGGAAGTAAAAAATATGGAGAAAGCCTCGGACATTAACCTGGCAGTATTCACCAAAACCGTACGCAAATTTTTTGTGTGCTTTCCAAAAGAATTGGACATTAATTAGTTTAACCCTATATTTGCAACGCTAAAAAAAGATTGAATGGAATTTAAAGCAAAAGACATTGCTTCCTTTCTGAAAGGAGAAGTAATAGGAGACGGCAATGTCACAGTGTCTGGCGTATCGAAAATTGAGGAGGGGCAACCCGGCACACTCTCTTTTCTGGCCAATCCGAAATACGAAAACCACCTATATAATACCCGTTCATCCATTGTGTTGTTGAACCGGGATTTTAAGATCAAATCGGAGGTAACAGCAACCCTTATTAAAGTGGATGATGCTTACCAGGGATTTGCCTCCTTGCTCGATTTGTATGAGCAGGCGAAAAAAAATACCCGCCAGGGAATTGAAACCCCGAGCCATATCGACAAAACAGCCCAACTGGGAACAGAAGTTTATGTGGGTGCTTTTGCCAGCATCGGACGGAATGTGAAAATTGGCAAGGGCTCCAAAATATTCCCCCAGGTTTTTGTGGGCGACAACGTAACCATTGGCGACGACTGCATTTTGTATGCCGGCGCCAGGGTTTACGACGACTCTGAGATTGGGAGCAACTGCATTGTGCATTCCGGGGCGGTGATTGGTTCCGATGGGTTCGGGTTTGCACCCCAATCGGACGGCACCTACAAAAAAATACCCCAAATAGGCAATGTGGTACTGGAAGATAACGTGGAAATTGGCGCCAACACCACCATCGACTGTGGCACTTTCGGTGCTACCATTATCCGCAAAGGCGCCAAAATCGACAACCTCGTACAAATTGCCCATAACTGTGAAATAGGCGAAAACACCGTAATTGCAGGACAAACCGGACTGGCAGGCACTACCAAAGTAGGCAAAAACTGTAAATTTGCCGGGCAGGTAGGGCTCGCAGGCCACCTCACCATAGGCGACAATGTGCAAATTGGCGCCCAGTCGGGTGTAAGTAAATCCATAAAAGACAACGAAATTGTACTGTCGTCACCGGCAGTTAACTACAAAGACGCAATAAAAACCTATACAATTATCCGGAACCTGCCTAAACTCCGGGAAGAAGTTATCCAGCTTCAAAAAGATGTTAAATCCTTGAAACAGGCCAAATCTGCCGATTCAAAGTAAAATTCAGGTATAGTGGACAAACAAAAAACATTAGCAAAATCATTCAAAATAGAAGGAAAAGGGCTGCACACAGGTGTAAACGTAACGATGAACTTTCTGCCGGCCCCCGAAAATCATGGATTTAAATTCAAAAGGGTAGATTTGGAAAATGCGCCTGTAATTGATGCCGATGTCGATTTGGTGGTAGATACCTCGCGCGGCACGTTGCTGGAGCAAAACGGAGCACGCATCGGCACCATTGAACATGCCCTTGCAGCCCTCGTCGGAATGGACCTCGACAATGTACTTATTGAAGTGAACAATGAAGAAGCGCCTATTATGGATGGCAGTTCGAGGTACTTTACAGAAGCCATTAAAAAAGCGGGTGTAGCAGAACAAGCGGCTGAACGGGAATATTTCGAAATCCAGGAAAAAATTGAAATTTTTGACGAAAAGTCAGGCGCGCATATTATGGCCCTCCCCGATGACGATTACCGGATAAACGTGATGATCTCATTCAAATCGAGGGTGCTGAACAACCAGTTTGCCACGCTCGATTCCATCAACAATTTCAAGGACGAAATTGCCCATTGCCGTACGTTTGTTTTTTTGCACGAACTTGAATTTTTACTGAACAACAACCTGATAAAAGGCGGCGAACTGAACAATGCCATTGTTATCATCGATAAGGAAGTGGGACAGGAAGAACTGAACCGGCTGGCCGATCTTTTCCATCACGACCGGGTGGAAGTGAAACCACAGGGAATTCTCAACAACCTTGAATTACACTTCGATAACGAATGCGCCCGCCACAAACTGCTCGATGTTATTGGCGACGTGGCCCTTTGCGGCAAACGGATTAAGGGGCACATCATTGCCTCCAAACCCGGACACCGGCCCAACACAATATTTGCTCAGGCCCTGAAAGATGCCTGGAAAAAAACACGGACAGGACCTCCTGAATACGATCCTGACGCACCTCCGTTGCTCGATGTCAACCAAATTAAAAAACTGCTGCCCCACCGGTATCCATTTTTAATGGTGGATAAAATCCTGTCTATCCAAAACAATGAAGTTATCGGACTAAAAAGTGTAACCGTAAATGAACCTTTTTTCCAGGGCCATTTCCCCGGAGAACCGGTTATGCCGGGAGTGATGCTTATTGAAGCAATGGCTCAAACCGGAGGGTTAATGGTGCTTTGCAGCCTCGAAGGAAAATTTTCAACCTATTTTATCCGCATCGACAATGTAAAGTTCAGAAAGAAGGTTGTCCCCGGCGACACACTGATTTTTAAACTGACATTGGTTTCACCCATCCGCCGCGGAATTGCCATCATGAAAGGAGTTACCTACGTTGGCAGTAAAATTGTGGCCGAAGGGGAATTTATGGCGCAGATAGTAAAACAAAAAGATAATTAATTCAGAATCAGAATACTATTATGAAACAACCACTGGCTTACGTTCATCCAGATGCAAAAGTTGCCGAAAATGTTGTTATTGAGCCATTTGTCTCAATCGACAGTGACGTTGAAATCGGCGAAGGGACGCATATCGGTTCGAGTGTTACCATTTTATCGGGAACACGAATCGGCAAAAACTGCAATATTTTCCCCGGTGCAGTTATTGGGGCAATTCCCCAGGATTTAAAATTCAAGGGAGAATACACCACCCTCGAAATAGGAGATAATACAACCATCCGGGAATTTGTAACGATCAACCGTGGCACCATCGCAAAAGGGAAAACGGTTGTGGGCAGTAACAATCTGATTATGGCTTACGTGCACATTGCCCACGACTGCAAGGTAGGCGACTACGTAATTTTGGGAAACAATACCCAGCTGGCTGGCGAAGTGGTAGTGGACAACTGGGCCATTATTTCGGGAATGACCGGCGTACACCAGTTTTGCCGCATTGGCTCGCATGTGATGATTGGCGGAGGATCGCTGGTGCGAAAAGACGTCCCGCCCTTTATAAAAGCAGGCCGCGAACCGCTCTCCTACATTGGCATCAACTCCATTGGCCTGCGGAGAAGAAACTACAACAACGATAAAATAAGGGAAATTCAGGACATTTACCGCTACATCTACCAAAAAGGGTTGAACACTGCCCAGGCAATCGAAATTATTGAAGCAGAAATGCCCGCCACACAGGAAAGGGATGAAGTTTTGCTTTTTATAAAAGATACAAAACGCGGAATCATCAGAGGATATTACCCGGACTAAATAATTATTTTAAACCTGCAAAAAAATCAGAAATATGCTTCAGCGCTTCATGATAACAGGTTTTATGTTACTGCTTTCGCTTTCAGTTTATGCCCAGCATAATCATACCCATGAGCATAACCTGCATAGCGACGAACATAAAAATCATTTTGGAATTGGTGCTACCTCTTCTCATTTGCTGGGTGAAAAAATCTGGGCTCCCGGGTTTCATTTACACTATATCCATCAACTAGGGAATACAAACCGTTGGGGAATTGGCGCCGGTTATGAAGTGGTTTTAGACGAACATAACCATAATGGACTTAACTTGTTGGTAAATTATCGCCCGATGAATTTTTTATCGTTGAATGCCGGTCCTGGTATCGCATTCAGCAAACACGACGGAGCCATGGAAACCATGCCGGCCTTTCATACCGAAGCTGTATTTGAATTTAATTTTCAGGGACTCCACTGGGGCCCGATGATTGGATTCGGAGCAGACAGTGAAGATAGCCATATTTCAGCCGG
>CAYRBS010000001.1:16032-43081 GCA_964422335.1 uncultured Mariniphaga sp.
CGGTCATTTCGCCGATTTGGGTAAAATCCGGGTCGTTTTTAATTTTCTCATAATCATCCGGAGAAAGCGTGAACAGCAACTCGTAATCCTCTCCGCCATTCAGCGCAGCCACCAACGGATTGATTTTCAACTCTTCCGCCATCTTTTTAGTCTGATTGTCCATCGGGATCGCTTCTTCGTTCAACCGGCATCCTGTATTCGAGTTTTTACACAAATGCAGTATTTCAGACGACAACCCGTCGGAGATGTCGATCATCGAAGTGGGTTTTATCCCCAGTTTTTCGAAGGCAGCCAGCACATCCGGGCGGGTTTCGGGTTTCAGCTGCCGTTCCAAAATGTAATCGTACCCTTCCAGTTGGGGCTGCATTTCCTGGTTCACTTTGAATACTTCATTCTCGCGTTCAAGTAACTGAAGTCCCATATAAGCGCCACCCACATCGCCCGTCACAAAAAGCAAATCGCCGGGGGCTGCTCCTTTGCGGTAAACCAGGTCGGCCTTATTGGCTTCCCCAAGTGCGCTGATACTGATGGTCAAACCGGTAAGCGAACTCGTTGTGTCACCGCCTACTAAATCGACCCCGTATTTTTCGCAGGCCAGGTAAATGCCGGAATACAATTCTTCTACCGCCTCCACCGAAAATTTGTTCGACAGCGCAATGTTCACTGTAATTTGCCGGGGAATGGCATTCATGGAATAAATATCTGAAAGGTTTACCACCACCGCTTTATATCCCAGGTGTTTCAACGGTGCATACATCAGGTTAAAATGAACGCCCTCGGTAAGCAGATCAGTAGAAAACACCACACACTTCCCCTTGTAATCCATCACCGCTGCATCGTCGCCCACTCCTTTCAGGGTACTTTCGTTTTTTAACTGAATATGCTGAGTCAACCGGTCAATCAGGCCAAACTCGCCCAACTCCGAAATTCTTGTTTGCTTTTTTTCTTTACTCATTGTTAATAAAAGACAAATTGGTATCTATTTAATATTTCAGAGGCCAAAATTACCTATACTTTTATATCTTTGCAATTAATTTATAAACAGTCTGCATAAACGATTGTTATTAACTGAAAAGAAGATTTTAATATGACAGATCAGGATAAAATATTATCAGAAGTAACACAAGGAGAATATAAATACGGATTCTTTTCTGATATTGAAACCGATATCATCGACAGAGGGTTAAATGAAGAAGTCGTCCGTACCATTTGGGAGAAGAAGAAGGAGCCTGATTTTATGCTGGAATTCAGGCTGAATGCCTTCCGGAAATGGAAAAAAATGAAAATGCCCAACTGGGCGTACTTAAAAGTGCCACCCATCGATTTTCAAAACATCAGTTATTACGCTGCCCCAAAAAAGAAACCTCAGTATGAAAGCCTCGACGAGGTGGACCCTGAGCTTCTGGAAACTTTTAACAAACTGGGCATTCCGCTCGAAGAGCAAAAGCACCTTGCAGGTGTTGCTGTGGATGCGGTATTAGACAGCGTATCGGTAAAAACCACTTTCAGGGAAGTACTGGCCGAACAGGGAATTATTTTCTGCTCTTTCAGCGACGCGCTGCAGGATCACCCTGATTTGGTGCGGAAATACATTGGACAATCGGTTCCGTCGGGCGACAACTTTTTTGCAGCGCTCAACTCGGCTGTATTCAGCGACGGCTCGTTTTGCTACATTCCCAAAGGCGTACGCTGCCCCATGGAATTATCCACCTATTTCAGGATTAATTCTGCAAACACCGGCCAGTTCGAACGAACGCTTATTATTGCCGACGACGATAGTTACGTCAGCTACCTGGAAGGTTGCACGGCGCCCATGCGCGACGAAAACCAGCTGCATGCGGCAGTAGTCGAAATTATTGCCCTCGATCGTGCCGAAGTGAAGTACTCCACCGTACAAAACTGGTACCCGGGCGACAAAAACGGCAAAGGCGGTGTTTACAATTTTGTAACCAAGCGTGGGATTTGCCGCGGCGAATCGTCAAAAATAAGCTGGACCCAGGTTGAAACCGGTTCGGCAATTACATGGAAATACCCCAGTTGCATTTTACTTGGGAACAACTCGATAGGCGAATTCAATTCGGTGGCTGTTACAAACAACCACCAGCAGGCCGATACGGGGTCGAAAATGACTCACATTGGGAAAAATACGAAAAGCACCATCATATCGAAAGGTATTTCGGCCGGTAAAAGCGACAATTCCTACCGGGGCCTGGTAAAAGTATTACCGGGGGCTACCAACTCACGAAACTTCTCGCAGTGCGACTCGCTGCTGCTGCACGACACCTGCGGTGCACACACCTTCCCCTACATCGAAGTGGGCAATAAATCATCCATTGTGGAACACGAAGCCACCACTTCAAAAATCGGGGAAGACCAGATTTTCTACTGCAATCAGCGGGGAATCGATACCGAAAAAGCCATTGGGATGATAGTAAACGGTTATGCCAAAGAGGTGCTAAACAAATTACCCATGGAGTTTGCCGTGGAAGCACAGAAACTGCTGCAAATCAGCCTCGAAGGAAGTGTTGGATAAAAATCCGGAAATGAAGTAACAAAAAATCAATGTTAAATATGAGTAGCAGTCTTTGTACTCAATACTCAAAATCTTTATACTAAAAATGTTATCAATTAAAGACTTATATGTTTCCATCGAAGGAAAAGAAATCCTGAAAGGGATCAACCTGGAAATTAAACCCGGCGAGTTGCATGCCATTATGGGCCCCAACGGATCGGGAAAAAGTACGCTGGCAAATGTACTGGCCGGCAAAGAAGAATTTGAAATTACAGCCGGAGAAGTCACCTATATGGGCGAAGACCTGCTGGAAATGGCTCCTGAAGACCGGGCCCGGAAAGGACTTTTTATGGGCTTTCAGTATCCGGTGGAAATCCCCGGAGTTCCCATGGTCAATTTCCTGAAAACAGCGGTAAACGAAAAACTCAAGTACGATGGAAAAGAGGAACTTACCGCAGGCGAGTTCCTGAAACTCATGCGCCAGAAAAAAGAGATGGTGGATATGGAATCCCAGTTAACCAACCGTTCGGTAAACGAAGGCTTTTCAGGGGGGGAAAAAAAGAAAAACGAAATTTTCCAGATGGCGCTGCTTGAGCCCAAACTGGCCATTCTGGACGAAACAGACTCAGGCCTCGATATCGATGCGTTGAAAACCGTTGCCCACGGGGTAAATGCCCTGAGAACTCCCGAAAATTCAACCATTGTGGTTACCCATTACCAGCGCCTGCTCGATTACATTATTCCCGATCATGTACACGTGTTATACAATGGGAAAATAGTAAAGTCAGCCGGCAAAGATCTCGCCCTCGAACTGGAAGAAAAAGGGTACGACTGGATTAAACAAGAAAACGGAATTTAACATGAGTGTACTGGTAGAAAAAACAGATTTATCATTAAAATATACCGCGCATTACAACGAAGCAAAAGAGAGCCTGCACCAGGACTCGGCTGAGATATTGAATGCGCCGCGCAACAAGGCCTTTCAAGACTTCGTAATGCAGGGCATTCCTACGCGGAAAAAAGAGAACTACAAATACACCAATCTGCAGCCCGCTTTTTCACCGGAATATGCATTCATTCACCAGCGCCAGCAGGCAGAGGTGGATATAAATGTTGATTTCCGCTGCGATGTGCCCAGCCTGGATACCCACCTGGCATACATTTTCAACGGCTGGTACTACGAAAAAAACCAGCAGGCAGGAAATTTGCCCGATGGGGTCATCCTGGAAAGCCTTGAAAAGATTTCCCATGAAAAACCGGAACTTCTCGAAAAATATGCCACGCTGGCAAACACCGGCGACGATCCGCTGGTAGCGCTGAACACCGCCTTTGCCAAAGACGGCTATTTCCTTTACGTTCCGAAAAATACGGTGATTGAAAAACCCATTCAGCTGATAAACTTTCTGCAGGCACAAGAAGATGCGTTTGTAACACAACGAAACTTCATATATGTGGAAGAAGGGGCCGATGTCAAAATAATTTCATGCGATCATACGCTGAATTTGAACAGGTACCTGAGTAATTCAGTAACCGAAGTATTTGTCGAATCGAATGCTTCGCTGGAATACTACACCCTGCAAAACCAGCACAATAACTCCACCAGTCTGAGCTCGGTTTTTATTCACCAGGAAAAAGATTCAAGGGCAACCACGCTTTACACATCGCTGCACGGGGGGTTGATCAGAAACAATCTGAAATTTATCCTCGACGGTGAAAACGCAGAGGCCAATCTTTTTGGAATGGCATTTACCGATCGCAAACAGCATATTGATAATTTCACACAGGTTATACATGCCAAACCCCACTGCCTGAGTAACCAGGTGTATAAAAATGTGCTCGACGATAATTCAACGGGCGCCTTTTCCGGGCGTATCCATGTGGTACGCGATGCGCAGAAAACCAATGCTTTCCAGCGCAACAACAACCTGCTGCTCACCGATAAGTCCAACATGCAAACCAAGCCGCAGCTAATCATCGATGCCGATGATGTGAAGTGCAGCCATGGGGCAACAGTGGGACAAATAGACGAGGACGCTTTATTCTACCTGCGGTCACGCGGGATTGAAGAAAGCAAAGCCCGGCTGATGTTGATGAATGCGTTCGCCCACGAGGTAATCCAGCAAATTAAAGTGGAACCCCTGCGCGATCGCATCGACGAACTGGTGGAAAAAAGATTACAGGGCGAAGTAGCCCGCTGCCACGAGTGTGACTACGACTGCGAATGCTAACACGCAGCTTGCCGCTAAAATATACTCCCGTAACTTCCACCAAAAATTTGGAAATTACGGGTTTCTT
Organism: uncultured Mariniphaga sp.; assembly: GCA_964422335.1. Lineage (GTDB taxonomy): Bacteria > Bacteroidota > Bacteroidia > Bacteroidales > Prolixibacteraceae > CAYRBS01. The sequence goes on from CAYRBS010000001.1 coordinate 20,840, forward strand.
TTTTTATAAATGGTTTTTCTACCTTTAACGCCTGTTAATTTTTACAACCATGAATTACAATGTTCATAAAATACGCGACTGGTTTCCGGTATTAAAACAGAAAGTTTATAACAAACCGCTGGTCTATTTCGACAATGCCGCTACCACCCAAAAACCCATACAGGTACTTTTGGAGCAGGAGCGACTGCATAACGATTTTTACGGGAATATTCATCGTGCAGCACATTATATGGCCGACAAATCAACGGAAGAGTTCGAGGCCGTGCGCGACAAAGTGCAACATTTCATAAATGCCGGAAACAGGCAGGAAATTATTTTCACCAAAGGAACAACTGAAAGCGCCAACCTGGTTGCAGCATCGTTTGGCGAGCAATTCCTGAAGCCCGGAAGCGAAATTATCGTTTCCGAAATGGAACACCATTCCAATATTGTACCATGGCAACTTGTTGCCCTGAGTAAAGGGGCAAAAGTGATAAAACTCCCCATTTCGGATACAGGCGAATTGCAAACCGGCCTGCTGCCCGAACTCATCAACTCAAAAACCAAACTTATTGCCGTCACCCATGTTTCCAACGTGCTGGGGACCATCAATCCGGTAGAGCAGATAATTGAAACGGCTCACAAAAAAAACATCCCCGTTTTCGTGGACGGGGCACAGGCTGTGCAACACATTCCGGTGGATGTTCAGGCCCTGGATGCCGATTTTTATGCCTTTTCGGCCCACAAAATGTACGGCCCCAACGGAGTGGGCGTACTCTACGGCAAAAGCAAATGGCTGGAACTAATGCCACCCTACCAGGGAGGGGGTGAAATGATTGCCGAGGTATCCTTCAAAAAAACCACTTTCTCCGAGATCCCTTTTAAATTTGAAGCAGGAACTCCCAATATTACAAATGTGGTTGCTTTTGGCGCCGCTATTGATCTGTTGAATAAGGTTGGCATTAAAAACATACTGGTATGGGAACAGGAGCTGCTGGCTTATGCCACCCAACAGTTAAAAGAAATCGCGGGGTTGAAAATTTACGGGGAAGCGCCCAGAAAATCGGGAGTTATCTCATTCAATATCGAAGGAATCCATGCTTTTGATTTGGGCACGATGCTCGATAAAATGGGCATCGCGCTGCGCACCGGACACCATTGTGCCGATCCGTTGATGCAACATTACGATATTCCGGGAACGGTTAGAATCTCGTTCGGCCTTTACAATACCCATGAAGAAATTGAAATGTTTATGGAGGCGTTGCATAAAATGAAAGGAATGCTGGAATAAACCGAATGGGTTTCAAATTCAGGTCAACCACTTTTCTTTGCCTGTAAACAATACAAAAAAGGAAACTCTTAAAAACACAGGGAAATGGGATTCTTGATCTAAAATAAACCGGCCATCAAAAAAAGTTACCAAAATATTAAGATGTACCTGCCCGACTGGTTTATTACCGGTTTGATGCTCATGCTGCTGACAGCCTGGATAAAACCCGGAATTGCAATGGATACCCGCCCGGTGAACCTGGGGATGATTATCGATATTGGCGTGGTTCTCATTTTTTTCATGTACGGGTTGAAACTGGACCCTGCAAAACTGAAGCTGGGAATGAGCAATTGGCGGATGCACCTGGCCATTCAGGTAACCACTTTCTTTATTTTCCCAATGATTATTCTGCCATTTTACCCATTGCTGCGCGATACCCATCTCGAAATTTTCTGGATGGGAATGTTTTTCCTGGCAGTTCTCCCTTCCACCGTTTCATCCTCTGTGGTAATGGTATCCATTGCCGGTGGTAATATCCCGGGAGCAATTTTTAACGCAAGCATATCAGGCATTATCGGCATCGTGCTCACCCCACTCTGGATGGGGCTTTTTATGACAACCCAATCGGCAGGGTTCGATTTCTCGCACATTTTGCTGCAACTAATTGTGCAAATTATTTTGCCGGTAATTGCCGGACTGTTGCTTCACCGTTTTTTGGTGCACCGGATAAACCGGTATCTTCACAAGCTGGCCGCATTCGACAAAATGATCATCCTGCTCATCGTATATCAATCGTTCAGCCGGTCATTCATCGCAGAAATTTTTTCAACCGTCAGCTGGGTTGCACTTGCCGGACTTTTTCTGTCGGTAATCGCACTCTTCTTTATCATTTTGAACTTAACCGGTTTTATGGCCCGGAAAATGCATTTTTCGCCCGAAGACCGTATCACCCTGCAATTTTCAGGCTCCAAAAAATCGCTCATCCACGGGTCGGTTTTTGCCAGTGTATTATTTGGCGGCATCAGCGGCGCAGGAGTGTGGCTGCTGCCAATTATGATTTATCACAGTTTCCAGCTTTTTTACATTAGCATTATTGCCCGGAGGATGTCAACCCGGGGCAATAACCCTGCACATGGCAATCCCCGTGTAAACTGAACCACAGTTCCGGCCATTTTCACTGTGTCGGACATACCCCGGGGGACAGGCTCGCCGAAAGGATTTTACAAAAACTTTTCATCTCCCGTTTTAATGCAAAATAAACCAGATTAATTTGCCGTCATTCAAAAAATTCCGACCTTTGCCTCTTTAATTTTAGAAATACAACATATGACGATAGAAGAAATTCAGCAAGAGATAATTGAAGAGTTTTCAGTTTATGAAGACTGGATGGATAAATATGGTTACCTGATTGAATTGGGCAACCAACTGGAGGGGCTGGACCCGAAAGAAAAAACCGACCAGAACCTGATTAAAGGATGCCAGTCGAGGGTTTGGCTGGTTTCCGAAATAAATAACGGAAAAATCTATTTCAGGGGAGAAAGCGATGCAGTGATAGTAAAAGGACTGGTTGCGCTCCTGTTACGGGTATTTTCAGGCCATTCGCCCAAAGAGATAATGGAGACTGATTTGCATTTTATCGACGACCTCGGGTTGAAGCAACACCTGTCGCCCACACGCTCCAACGGGCTGCTGGCCATGGTGAAACAAATCAGGCTGTTTGCTGTTGCTTATAACAGGATTGAAAGTTAAGGAGGGACATAAAGATGGACAAAAGAATTGACCAGATAATAGAAAACCTGAAGGAGGTATATGACCCGGAAATTCCGGTAAATGTTTACGATTTGGGATTGATCTACAATGTAGATGTGGATGAAGAAAACAAAGCCAATATTGTAATGACACTCACCGCGCCGGGCTGTCCGGTGGTAGATATTTTACTCGATGATGTAACCCAGGCTGCCCGGGCCGTGGAAGGCATCGACGATGTGAACGTGGACCTTACATTCGAACCACCGTGGGACAAATCGATGATGAGTGAAGAAGCCCGGCTGGAACTGGGGTTCTTTTAGAAAAATCCCTAAGGGATAACGGGAATAAAATCAGGACTTCACTACCTCATGTTTCTCAATAAACCCCGGATCAATTTCAACACCCAGTCCTGGCCCTGTTGGGACAGTGACAATGCCGTCGTTACTCTCAAGGCTTGAGGTGCTGCATTCCAGTGGGATACTGTTATTGAACCCTTTAAATTCATGAAAAGGGCCTGCATTCGGCAAAGCGGAAACAAAGTGCATCATATACAAATATCCCAGTCCGGAACCGGATATATGCGGAACACATGGTTTGTTCAGGGCATGGGCCATCCGCGCCACTTTCATTGAGCGGATCATTCCACCGAAATAAAACATGTCGGGTTGAACAATGTCCAGCGCGTGGTTGCCAATCAGCCAACGGAAATTACGCATGCCGGGTTCCTGCTCGCCCCCGGCAACGGGAATATTCAGGGCTTCAGTTACCTGTTTTGTCTCTTCGTACCAGTCGAATGGAACCGGTTCTTCGTAAAAATCGAGCCGGTATTCTTCCATGATTTTTCCAATCCGGATCGCTTCATCAACCGTATATGAACCGTTTGAGTCCGCATAAATGGTCATGTCATCGCCAAATGTTTTTCTTACCAGGGGAATCAGTTTTTCCGTGCGCCCCGGCGGGTAATCTTCATTGTTGCTCATACGCCCGCCCACTTTAAACTTCAGGGCTTTTGCCTGGTAGCTCTCCACATGTTCTTTTATCAACCCGATGGATTCTTCGGCCGATTTACCCCGGTAATTGTTAGCCTGGTAAACGGCGACTTTTTTATGATGGATTTCGCCGATTAGCTCTCCGAGTGATTGTCCGGCAATCCTTCCCAGCATATCTAAAAGGGCAAATTCAATGGTTGCCAGCGGTACCCAAAGCGCCAGGCTCTGCAACTTGTAATTGCTGTGGTAAACGTAAACCTCTTCCAGCAATTGTTCCAAATCGCGGGCATCCTTCCCCATAAAAAAGGGCTGCAACCGCCGGGTAAATATGGGATAAAGTGAAACCATCTGCATATTGTTTCCCACAGAAAGGCCTTCTGCACCATTTTTAGCGCGGACACGGCAAATAAAATTATCACGATACCGCAATAATTCCAGCGTATCGATAATTACCGGTTCGGAAAACAATTCTTTTTTCAGAACAGGCTCCCGAATAACGTTGTCCAGCTTTTCATATTCCGCACTTTGATTTTCCTGAATGGATGAACGTGAGCGATAGATAAACGGAGCAGCCGAAGCAAGCGAGGCAGATTTTATAAAATTCCGACGATTTAGGTTCATACTGTTTTGTTTTATTATTTTTATGCCACCCCTTTGGGTATGAAAATGCAAAATTCAAATCACATATCAAAAATAATAAAATCGCAGGCAAAAACGCTGGGATTCCTGGAATGTTCCATTGTTCCTGCCGATTTTCTCTCAGAGGAAAAAGAACGGTTTCAATCGTGGCTCGATGCCGGGATGCACGGCGAAATGGGCTACATGGCGCGTAATATTGAAAAACGCCTCGATCCGCGGGAACTTTTCGCGAATGCAAAATCGGTACTGGTTGTCCTGATGAATTATTACCCGGAAAAGACGCAGGCCGATCCCAAAGCGCCGGTACTTTCGAAATACGCTTATGGAACCGATTATCATTTTGTAATGAAAGACAAACTGAAAACGCTGCTTCAGTTTATTCAGGAAGAAGTTAAAGACTGCAATGCCCGTCCGTTTGTCGATTCGGCGCCGGTACTGGAAAGAGCATGGGCACGGCGGGCCGGACTGGGTTGGGTGGGCAAAAACAGCAACCTCATATCGGTTCACCACGGCAGTTTCTTTTTCATCGGCGAACTTCTTCTCGACATTGAATTACCGTACGATTCCCCCAGACCGGTGAGCGATCATTGCGGAACCTGCACCCGTTGTATAGATGCATGTCCCACCAAAGCCATTGTTAATAACGGCGTTGTGGATGCCCGGAAGTGCATTTCATACCAAACCATTGAGCTGAAAGGCGAACTGGACGAAAAGCTGAAAGGGCAGTTTGAAAACCGGGTGTTCGGCTGCGATATCTGCCAGGATGTGTGTCCCTGGAATTTAAAATCGGAACCGCATGACAACCCGCACCTGAAGCCATCCGACAGGTTATTGGAACTCGCCCGTGAAGAATGGCATAACATGGATAAACCGCTGTTTAATCAACTTTTCAGAAAATCGGCCGTAAAAAGAACGGGATTTAAAGGGTTGAAAAGAAATTTAAAGTTTATTGAAAATCCTTAGTCCAGCGCCTGCGCTAAATCGGCAATCAAATCATCCACATTCTCAATCCCCACCGATAAGCGCATCATCGTGTCGTGTATGCCCGCTTCTTCCCGCATCTCTTCGGGGAACTCCACGTAAATGGTGGAGTGTGGATGGATGATCAGGGTTTTATTATCGTTCAGATTCGTGGCCCGGCGAATAATTTCCAGCTTATTCATAAATGCATAGCAGGCTGCTTTCGATTCCAAATCGAAGGTCATAATTGTACCCGGAACTCCGCCAAAATACTTTTCTGCCAACGGATTCGCCGGGTCGGATTTTAACCCGGGATACCCCACCCTTTTTACTTTTGGGTGCGCCTGCAGAAAATCCCCCAGGGCCATGCAATTCCGGTAACACTTATCAACCCGGAGTTCCAGAACATCCAGCCCCTGAATCATAAACTTAGCCGTTTGCGGCGCCATGCTCCCGCCGGTATTGCGGTAAATATTTTTTCGCAGTTTGGCAATAAATGCATTCTGCCCAAACTTTTCGGTATAATCCGAAAAATTGGGGTTCAGTGCCCAGTCGAAATTTCCATAATCGAGAATAACGCCGCCAAACGAAGTAGCGCCTCCCGAAATGTATTTTGTGGCAGAAATCACCTCGATATTTACCCCAAACTCTCCCCCCCTGAAAACATTAGGGGGCGTCAGGGTGCTGTCGGCAATCAGTAATAAATTATGCTTCCGGGCAATGTTCGCAAGCATTTCAATGTCGGTAATTTCCAGTTGCGGATTGGTTACGGTTTCAAAAAAAATGGCCCGGGTATTCTTATCAATCAGCTTTTCAATCTCCGGTTGGCTCTTCAGGTTGGAGAAACGCGTTTCCACCCCAAAATCGGCAAGGGTTCGCAAAAAAAGCGTATAAGTATGGCCAAAAAGCTGATTCCCCGAAACAATGTTTTCGCCGGTTTTTACAACCGCCATCAGGGCATCCGAAATGGCGGCCATACCCGAACTAAGCGCCAGCACACCAAAGCTGCCGGTCAGGGCTTTCATTTTTTGCTCAAAATATTCAACGGTGGGGCTTGAAGTACGCGAATAAACATGGGCGATATGCTCTCCTTTAAAATTGGCCTCCATTAGCTCTGCCGATTCAAAATCAAAAGCCACAGACTCATATAAAGGCATTTGCAGGCTGTTATGCGGATCCTCTTTCGAATAAGGCACATTCAGCGCAAGTGTGGTAAATCCCGGTTTTCTCATTTTTTTTTAACTTTCCTGTAAAACAAATCACCCTGCAAAGAGTTTTCATTCAATAAAAGGAATAAAATTTCGTTTTATAACGATAAACAAATTTATTAAATGTGGACGTTTTGATAATGAAAAGCCAACTTATTATCTGGAAAGTTTTTAATTGCACCCTTTCGTACGTCCAGTTCGTTATTTATAGAAACCCGCTTGACAGAAATTAAATGCCGTCGAAAAAAACGCAACATAGTAATAAACAAAGCAAAAACACATCTCCCGGTCGGGGGAGAAAAGGTACAAAAAGCACCAAAATGCGTGTTTTGTTGTTTTTCATTAAAGCCTTTTTTGTGGGGCTCTTCCTGTTTGCCCTGTTCTTCCTGGCGGTATATTTTGGGTTTACCGGGCATGTCCCCTCCACGAAGCAACTAACCGAGATAAAAAACCCGCAGGCATCGGAAGTTTTTTCAGAGGACAGCAAGTTGCTGGGTAGGTACTACATTGAAAACCGCAGCAATGCAACCTTCGATGAAATTTCAACCAATGTAATCAATGCATTGATTGCAACGGAAGATGCCCGTTTTTACGAACACCGCGGAATCGATGAAATTGCCCTTATGAGGGTGCTGGTAAAAACCATTTTGTTGCGCGACCAAAGTGCGGGAGGAGGAAGTACCCTCAGCCAGCAAATTGCGAAAAACCTTTTCCCGAGAAATGATGTATGGATTGTTTCACTTCCTGCCGCCAAACTGCGTGAGTCTATTATAGCTTACCGGCTGGAGCGGATATACAATAAAGAAGAAATTCTCGCATTGTATTTGAATACGGTACCTTTTGCCGAAAACATTTTTGGCATCGAGGTGGCTGCGGAACGGTTTTTCAGTAAAAAACCTGCAGATTTATCAATGGAGGAAGCGGCAGTACTGGTGGGAATGCTGAAAGCCAACAATGCCTACAACCCGCGCACAAATCCTGAACGTTCGAAGCAACGGAGAAACGTGGTAATTGGCCAAATGGTGAACAACGGATACCTAAAAACAGAAGAAGGAAATGAGTTGATGGAAAAACCCATTGAGCTGCGCTACCGCAAAATATCTTTTAACGAAGGGCCCGCACCCTATTTCCTTGAAATGATGAAACCCGAATTGCAGGAATGGTGTGCCAACAATACAAAAGAAAATGGAGAGCCCTGGAACCTATACACAGACGGGCTGCAGATTGAAACTACCATTCATTACGATTACCAGACTTTTGCCCGGCAGGCGGTTACTGAATACATGAAAAACCTGCAGGGTGTTTTTAACGAACACTGGAGTGGGATGGATCCCTGGGACGCCGACCCGAAAATCCTGGCAAGGGCAATCAGGCGCACCGACCGGTACAATAACATGGTTGCCGCCGGTTATTCATCCGAAGAAATAGATGAAGCTTTTAACCAGCCCATAACCACATCGCTGTTTACCTGGGATGGACAGGAACAGGTGGAAACCACCCCGCTCGACTCGCTGAAACATTACCTTCGTTTTTTGAACAGCGGTTTTCTGGCAATAGACCCTGCCTCCGGTGATTTAAAAGCGTGGGTGGGCGGCACCGACTTTCGGTTTTTTAAATACGACCATGTGCTTTCGAAACGGCAGGCAGGCTCTACCTTTAAACCGTTCGTTTACCTGTCGGCACTGGAAAACGAGCTGAGCCCTTTCGATTATTACCCCGCAGAACAAAAGGTGTACGAAGATTACGATGATTGGTCACCATCCAATTCAGATGACGACTACGAAGGATTCTATTCTATGGAAGGCGCCCTTTCGCGATCGGTAAATACCGTGGCTGCCGAAGTTTTATTGGAAACGGGTATCGAAAATGTTATTGCAACAGCCAATGAACTGGGGCTGGAAGAAGACTTGCCCAACGTACCGTCACTGGCCCTGGGGGTTACCTCCATGAGCCTGAAAGACCTCCTTTTTGCGTATGCAACCATCGTAAACGGTGGCACCCGTACCGAGCCCTACTACCTTCGTTCCATCTCCACCAGCGAAGGGGAATTGCTGGAAGAATTTGAACGCCCCTCATCGCAAAAAACCAACCTCAATGAATTGAATTGCAGGATTATTACACATATGATGGAAACTGCAATTGACGAGGGGACAGGCACAAAAATCAGGTCGGTTTACAACATTCCGGGTGACTTTGCAGGAAAAACCGGCACCACCCAAAATCACTCCGACGGATGGTTTGTAGGAATAACACCCAATTTGGTAACCGGATGCTGGGTGGGTTCCGAAGATCCCGGCATTCATTTCCGCAGCATTACATACGGACAGGGTTCTTACATGGCACTTCCCATTGTTGGAAAGTTTTTTCATAAACTTTATAACGACCCCAATTACCGCGACATGCAGCTGGCCCAATTTCCACCACTCGAAGACGAATTGCTGGCCGACCTCGATATCCCTGCCTACAGGGAAATGATTGAACTTGACAAAAGAGACAATCTCCTTGAACGGTTGTTTGCCGGAAAAAGCAAAGAAGAAAAACTAAGGGAAAGACAAGAACCCCAGGCCAAAAAAGAAAAAAAGAATGTGTGGCAGTCGATTAAAGGAATCTTCAAAAAGAAATAAAAATGCCTTTCTTTGCCGAAATAAATCAAACGGTAATCATAACACTGATTTTGCTGGCAAGTGCTTTTACCGGAAACTGCCAGGATAAACCGGCTCAAAATAACAAAAGTTTTCCATCTTAATTTTTCCAAAATTCTTTCAATTTTGATACACTTTCTTCCGTGTTTCCCTATCTTTATGGAAAAAGGATAATGACGAAAAATATTCCGAAACTCATCCAGGATGACAAGTGGCTGCAACCCTTTGAGGGAGCTATTTTAAAAAGAATTGAAGCTGCCCGGGAAAAAGAAAAAGAACTGGCAGGGAATGGTTCGCTGTATGAATTCGCCAGCGGCCATTTGTACTTTGGGTTACATAAAACCAGCGATGGATGGGTAATGCGCGAATGGGCGCCCAATGCCACTTTCATCTTCCTCGTGGGCACTTTCAATAACTGGGAGGAACAAAAACCATACGCATTTCAATCGCTTGAAAACGGGGTTTGGGAACTTCGCCTGAAGGAAGACGCGCTGCATCACGGCGACTTGTACGCCCTCTCGGTTCACTGGGCAATTGATTTCGGGAAACGTGTACCTGCCTGGGCAAACTACGTGGTACAGGACTCCGAAAGCAAAATTTTCAATGCGCAGGTTTGGCGACCCGCTGAACCCTACCGGTGGGAAAACAGCAACTTTAAAGGGACGGGCGAACCGCCGCTGATTTATGAAGCCCATATTGGCATGGCCGGTGAAGAAGAACGGGTACACACCTATAACGAATTCAGGGAAAACATGCTGCCACGCATAAAAGCCAACGGCTACAATACCGTACAGCTTATGGCCATTCCCGAGCACCCGTACTACGGAAGTTTCGGATACCATGTTTCCAGTTTTTTTGCACCTTCCTCGCGGTTTGGAACCCCCGACGATCTGAAACGCCTTATCGACGAAGCCCACGGGATGGGACTGGCCGTAATTATGGACATTGTGCATTCCCACGCGGTAAAAAACGAAGTGGAAGGGCTGGGAAAATACGACGGCACCCGCTACCAGTTTTTCCATGACGGGGAAAGAAGCGAACACCCTGCCTGGGATTCATACTGTTTCAATTACGGCAAAAACGAAGTGCTGCACTTCCTCCTTTCCAATATAAAATTCTGGCTTGAAGAATTCCGGTTCGACGGGTTCCGGTTCGACGGCGTAACCAGCATGCTGTATTTCGATCACGGGCTGAATAAAGCGTTCACCAGTTACGACGACTATTTCGGCGATAACGTAGATTTGGAAGCCACTACCTTTTGCAGCCTCGCAAACAAACTGATGAAAAAGATTAACCCCCACTCCCTTTCCATTGCCGAAGACATGAGTGGCATGCCGGGCCTGGCAGTTCCGGAGAAAAAAGGTGGGCTGGGGTTCGATTACCGAATGGCGATGGGCGTTCCCGACTACTGGATTAAACTCATAAAAGAAAAAAAAGACGACGACTGGGAAGTGGGCGATATTTTCCACCACCTCACCTCCAAACGGATGGACGAAAAAGTGGTGAGCTATGCCGAATCGCACGACCAGGCGCTGGTAGGCGATAAAACCATTCTGTTCCGGCTTATCGATAAAGAGATGTATTACAGCATGCGAAAAGACCAGCCCAACCTCATTGTCGATCGCGGAATTGCCCTCCACAAAATGATCCGGTTGATTACCGCCACCACTGCCGGGGGCGCTTACCTCAACTTTATGGGCAACGAGTTTGGCCACCCCGAGTGGATCGACTTTCCGCGCGAAGGAAACGGATGGTCGTATAAACATTGCCGCAGAATTTGGAGCATCGCTGAAAACCCCGAGCTAAAATTTCACTGGCTCTACGATTTCGATAAGGAAATGATTCAACTAATCAGTAAACACAAACTCCTGACCGTTCCTTCAGTTGATTTTGTAATGGAAAACAAACCCGACAAAGTGCTGGCCTACCACCGCGGATTGTTCCTTTTCGTTTTCAATTTTCACCCCACCCAATCGTTTACCGGTTATGGAATTCCGCTGGGACCCGGCAAATACCAGGTGATGCTTAGCACCGACTCCGGCCGGTTTGGGGGACACGACCGTGTGGATGAAGATATCCCCTACTACACCCTGCCCAGCGGCGGTCTGACCAGTCAACATTTTCTGAAATTATACCTGCCTGCACGTACGGCGCTGGTATTAAAAAAAGTCGATTTTCGAAAAGTTAAATAAAAATGGAACCGAAATTTCAGACGGTTGTAAAAATCCCTGATTTCGAATGGAAAACAGGCTATCGGATAAACAACCTTTTTATGGGTTCGTGTTTTACTGAAAATGTGGGCCGTAAAATGGCAGCCCTTAAATACCCGGTGGACATCAACCCTTTTGGAATTTTATACAACCCGGTTTCGGTAGCGCACGGCCTCCGGCACCTTTTACAAAAAAAGAAATTTGGGGAAGCCGATTTAATAAAACACAACGGTTTGTGGCACAGCTTTTTTCACCACAGCCGCTTTTCTGGCCCGGATGCCGGGAAGGCACTGCATGTTATCAATCAACGGATTGAATCATCGGCAGAATTTCTGGAAAAAGCAGGTTTCCTCTTTATCACATTCGGCACCGCCTGGGTTTACGAATACAGAGCCACCGGCCAAACGGTTTCCAACTGCCATAAAATACCGGCGAGCGAATTCAGCCGGTTCCGGTTAACTCCGGGGGAAATTGTGGAAGAATACCGCCAGTTGCTGGCAGAAATTTGGAATATAAACCCCGGGCTGAAAGTGGTGTTTACCGTAAGCCCCATCCGTCACTGGAAAGACGGAGCCATAGAAAACCAGCGGAGCAAAGCTACACTTGTTCTGGCCATCGACCAGCTTCTCCGGGGATTCGGAACCGAACGGTGCAACTATTTTCCGGCCTACGAAATTGTAATGGACGAACTGCGCGACTACCGTTTCTACGAAGAGGATATGATTCATCTTTCATCAGCAGCCATCAACCATATCCGGGATATTTTTCAATCCGCATTGATAGATGACGAAAGCCGGAAAATTTCAGAAAAAGTAAAAAAAATTACCCGGGCAGTAAATCATAGACCATTTAATAAGTTTACCTACGAACACTTGCATTTTTTAAAGCAAAGTTTCCAAAAGGCACAGAAGCTTCAGGAAAAATTTCCGTATCTTGATCTGGTATTTGAAATAGGCCATTTGTCCGATCAAATAACCGAAGTAGAAAAGGGGATAAAAAAACAGTAAAATCAATTATGAGTTACCTTAAGTTTGACAAGGAGCAACTGATAAACCTTGAATACTCCCTCCACAGGGAAATCCTGAGGTCGAACCGGGCAGGTTCATACATCAGTACAACGTTAAACGGCTGCAACACCCGTAAATACCATGGGTTACTGGTGGCTCCCATTAACAATTTTAACGGCGAAAAGCATGTGTTGCTTTCCTCTCTTGATGTGTCTGTAGTGCAGGGCGAAGAAGAATTTAACCTGGGGATTCACCGGTACAAAGGAGGTATTTACGAACCTAAGGGACACAAATACATCCGGAAAATTGAACTTGTACACATTCCGAAAATTACCTACCGGATTGGCAATATTATACTTACCATGGAACGGCTGCTTGTTGCCAAAAAAGAACAGGTGCTCATCCGGTACTCCCTCGATGAAACTTCGGACAAAACCACCCTCCGCTTTAAACCATTTCTGGCATTCAGAAACATACACAGCCTGAGCAAAGCCAACCTTTTTGTGAACAACAAATTCAAACCGGCATTAAACGGTATAAGCACCCGCCTGTACGATGGCTACCCCGACCTCTTTATGCAGTTCAGCAAAAAAAATGAATTTGTACCGGTACCCGACTGGTATTACAATATTGAATACCTGAAAGAACTGAACCGGGGTTACGATTACCTGGAAGACCTGTTTGTTCCGGGCTACTTTGAATTTTCGCTCAATCCGGGTGAGTCTGTTATTTTTTCAGCCGGACTGGAAAATGTCAATCCCATTTCGTTAAAACAATGTTTTACCAGGGAATTAAATAAACGCACCCGCAGATTTACCTTTATCAGTTCGCTCAGGAATGCCAGTGAACAATTCGTTATGCACAAAAAAAACGAAACCGATATAATTGCCGGTTTTCCCTGGTACGACAGTATTACCCGGCAAGCATTTATTTCACTTCCGGGGCTGGCACTGGCTACCAAAAACTACAACCTGTATGCAGAAGTACTGAGCACCTACAAACGATACCTCAAAAACGGACTCTTCCCCGATAATATTCACAGCCCTCATCCCGTATATCACTCAGCGGATGCGCCACTCTGGTTTATCTGGGCAGTACAGAATTTTTCAAAAACACAACGTTCTCCCCGGGGAGTCTGGCTGAACTACAACAACGAGGTGAAGGAAATTTTGGAAACATACAGAAATTCAACAAACGGCTTCATCAGATGTACCGCTGATGGATTGATATATGCAGAAAAAGAAAACACAGCCCTTACCTGGATGGATTCGTACGTTACAGGAATCCCGGTGGTGCAACGCGCGGGGCTGGCGGTTGAAATCAATGCCCTGTGGTACAATGCAATTGTGTTTGCACTGAAAATGGCCCGGTTATCCGGAGATACAGATTTTATCCGCCGGTGGGAAACCTTGCCCGAAAAAGTGGGAAATGCTTTTTTGCGCACCTTCCTGAATAAAGGACACGAACACCTGGCCGATGTGGTAAAAAACGGGGTGGCCGACTGGGCAGTGCGCCCCAACATGGTAATTGCCACTTCCCTGGAGTTTTCACCCCTTTCAGGAGATCAGATTAAGCGGATATTAAGCGAAGCCCAAAAAAGGTTGCTTACCAAGCGGGGACTGCGCACCCTTTCCCCCGACCACCTCCGCTATAAAGGGGAAGTTGAAGGCGGACCTGACCAGCGGGAAGCTGCTGTTCACCAGGGAGCTGCCTGGCCATGGCTGATGCAGTTTTTTGCCAAAGCCTACCTGGATATTCACGGCGAGGCAGGATTGCCTTTTATAAAGCAATTGATGGAGGTATTTGAAGAAACAATGACCGAACGCTGCGTGGGCACCCTTTCTGAAATGTACAACGGCGATCCTCCTCACAAAGGAAAAGGCGCCGTTTCACAGGCATGGAGTGTAGCAGGTGTTTTTTATGCGATCCATTTGGTTCAAAATTATAAACAACAATAAATCCCGGATTATGAGAGTGTTGATGTTTGGCTGGGAATTTCCGCCCCATATTTCAGGAGGTCTGGGAACCGCCTGTTACGGACTCACCAAAGGGCTTGCCGGACTGGAAGATGTGGAAGTACTTTTTGTAGTGCCCAAAGCCTTTGGCGACGAAGACCAATCCATTATCCGGCTCATTGGCGCAAACAAAATACCGGTGGCTAAAAAGGAAATGGTGTTTGCAGAAACGGAAAAGAAATTGGAATACATCGAGGTACAATCGGAGATAATCCCTTATGTGAACGAAGAAGAATTCTGGAACATAAAGAAACAACGCCTTGAAACCAACCCCCGTTTGATAAAAACCAACGACGAACTGAGAATCGATTTTAGCGGCGACTATGGCCCCAACCTCATGCAAGAGATAAAAAACTATGCCCTCGTGGCCGAAATCATTGCCCGTGAAAACAGCTTCGATCTTATCCATGCACATGACTGGCTTGCCTATCCTGCAGGCATTGCAGCCAAAAGAGTTTCGGGAAAACCGCTGGTGATACATGTACATGCTACCGATTTCGACCGCAGCGGGGGAAATGTAAACCCCACCGTTTATGCCATGGAACGGGAAGGAATGGAAGTGGCCGACGAAATTATCACCGTCAGTAATTACACCCGGCAAACCGTCATTGAAAAATACTGTACCCCACCCGAAAAAATCACCACCGTTTACAATGCTGTGGAACCGGTTCACGGCAAACAAAAACCGGAGTTGGAAAAAAAGATGAGTGAACATGTTGTTACATTTTTAGGCCGGATTACCATGCAAAAAGGGCCGGAATATTTTATTGAAGCAGCCCACATGGTTTTAAAAAAGATGGACAACGTGTGCTTTGTTATGGCCGGAAGCGGCGACAAAATGGATGAAATGGTAACCCGCGTTGCCCAACTGGGAATGGCCGACAAATTTCATTTCACCGGCTTCCTGAAAAGCGACGATGTTTTGCAGATGTTTAAACTCACCGACGTTTTTGTTATGCCCTCGGTTTCCGAACCTTTTGGCATTGTTCCGCTGGAAGCCATGCAAGCCAATATTCCGGTTATCATTTCAAATCAGTCAGGGGTTTCTGAAATTCTGAAACACGCCATTAAAATCGACTTTTGGGACACCTTTGCCATGGCCGACTCCATTTATGGCCTGCTCAATTACCCCGCCATGTCCGGGTTTCTTAAAAAGTCGGGAAAACAGGAGGTAGGGAAACTAACCTGGCGTCAGTCGGCCCAACATGTGCATAAAATTTATAAAAGGGCATTGAATGTATAACGCAACCAAAAGCAGAAAGAGATGAAGTCGATATGTTTGTTTTTTCAGGTCCATCAACCTTTCAGGCACCGCCGGTACCGGTTCTTCGATATTGGCAGCGACCATTATTATTACGACGACTATACCAATGAAACCATTCTCCGGAAAACCGCAGAAGAAAGTTACCTGCCTGCCAATAAGCTGCTGTTGAAACTGGCCCGGAAGCTGGGCGATAAATTCAAAGTGGCATTTTCAATTACCGGTGTGGCCCTGGAACAATTTGAGTTGTATGCCCCGGAAGTTATCCATTCGTTTCAGGAACTGGCAAAAACCGGATGCGTCGAATTTCTTTCAGAAACCTATTCCCACTCCCTTTCTTCCTTAAAAGACAAAACCGTTTTTGAGCAACAGGTTAAACTGCACGATCAGCGGATTCAGGAGCTTTTCGGCCAGAAACCCCGGGTTTTCAGAAACACGGAAATGATTTACTCCGATGAAATGGGAGCGCAAATTTCCCGCATGGGCTACACGGGCATGCTTACCGAAGGAGCTCGCCATGTACTCGGGTGGAAAAGTCCCAACTTTCTGTATGTAAATGCCCGCAACCCACGGCTCAAAGTACTCATGCGCAATTTCAAATTAAGCGATGATATCTCTTTCCGCTTTTCGAATACCAACTGGTCGGAATTCCCGCTTACAGCAGAAAAATTCACCGGTTGGTTAAACCAGCTCGATGCCAATGAGGAAGTAATTAACCTGTTTTTAAGCTACGAAGCGTTTGGCGGCTGGCAATCAAAAGAAAGCGGCATTTTCAACTTCCTGGAGCACTGGGCTCAACACGTGGCAAAGAGCGAAACATTGAAATTTGCCACCCCCTCGGATGTGCTTCAGGAACTGCAACCGGTTTCAGCAGTGCATGTCCCCCACTGTATTTCCTGGGCAGACGAAGAGCGCGACCTGACTGTCTGGCTGGGGAATGAAATGCAAAAGGAAGCTTTTGAAAAACTCTACAGTTTGAGCCCCCGGATGGCAAAGTGTAACGACGACGAACTGATAAAAGACTGGAACTACCTTCAATCGAGCGACCATTTCTATTACATGTCCACCAAATTTTTCTCCAACAGCACAGGGCATCACTACTTTAATCCTTTCGATTCTCCCTACGAAGCATTCATTAATTACATGAATATTCTGAGTGATTTTAAAATCAGGTTGAACTCGTTTAGTCCGGAAAGCAAAATGGAGATTGAAGTTGCCGCCCTGCACAATCTGCTCGAAGAAAAAGAAGAAAAAATAAAAAAGATGAAGGCCGATTTGCAACGGCTCAACAAAACAAAAATCCGTAAAAAACCACCTGCAAAAAAGAAATAACCGCATGTTTCCTTTCCGGATTATTTCATTGCCAATCAAGTTTAAATAATTTTTAAATTCAGGACATTTAATATTAGAAAGTGTATTTTTGCACCTGAATTATAAAGCACAAAAAACAAGTTTTAAACATGAAATCAGAAGAAAAATCAAGGAATACACAGCATCCGGCAAATGAACACCCTGTCTGGAAAAAAATAATTGTTGAATCTCATCTCCCCGAAAGTTTGGCACCGTTGCGCGAACTATCGAAAAATCTTTGGTGGGTATGGAACAATAATGGTCGCGACATATTTGAGTACATCGATAAGGAGTTGTGGGCAGCAAGTGACCACAACCCCGTAACCATGCTCGATGAAGTTAACTATAAACGCTTTCAGGAATTGGAAAACGACCAGCATTTTATGGCTGAAATGCACCAGGTGTATGATCAGTTCGTAAAGTATATGGATGAAAGAAAAGAACCGGGGAACCCGAAAGTTGCCTATTTCAGCATGGAGTACGGGCTGCACGATTCGCTGAAAATTTTCTCCGGCGGACTGGGAATGCTTGCAGGCGACTACCTGAAAGAAGCCAGCGACATGAAGGTGAACCTCACAGCCGTTGGATTACTTTACCGCTATGGTTTCTTCAAACAGGCCCTCAACCTCCACGGGGAGCAAATGGCACAGTATGAATTTCAGGATTTCTCAAAATTACCCGTACAGCCTGCACTCGACGAAAAAGGGGAATGGGTAAAAATAGAAGTGGATTTTCCCGGAAGAAATTTGACGGCCAGAGTCTGGCAGGTAAACATCGGATCGGTAAAACTGTACCTCCTCGATGCCGACCTCCCGGAAAATCAGGAGCAGGATCGTTTTGTTACCCACCACCTGTATGGCGGCGACAACGAAAACCGGCTGAAACAGGAAATCCTGCTGGGTATTGGAGGAATAAAAGCACTCAACAAGTTGGGTTGCAGTTTCGATATATACCACTGCAACGAAGGACATGCGGCGTTTATCGGCCTGGAACGCCTGACCGGCTTCATTAAACAAAACAGGTTGAATTTCAACGAAGCCAGGGAAGTGGTGCGGGCATCCACCCTGTTCACCACACACACTCCGGTACCGGCAGGCCATGATTCATTCCACAACGATCTGTTTAAACATTACATGGAACCATTCTCCCACCGGTTAGGTATAGAATGGGAACAGTTCAGCATGCTCGGAAAATCGGATGCTTCCGAAGATCATTTCAACATGAGTTTCCTCGCCTCCAACCTTTCGCAGGGGATAAACGGAGTGAGCAAACTACACGGCGACGTAAGTAAAACAGTCCTGAAATCGCTTTACCCCGGGTACCTGGAAGAAGAACTGGAAATTGGCTACGTAACCAACGGGGTACACTACTCATCGTGGACAGCACAGGAATGGAAAAAATTGCATCGGGAATATTTTGGCGAAGAGTTTCCCCGGAACCAGCTCGATTTCGATATCTGGAGCCGGATTTACCAGGTACCGGATGAAAAAATTTGGGAACTGCGAAGAACACTGCGCACCAAACTCATCAATTATATTAAAGAACGTTTTACCGACAACTGGATTAAACGGAACGAGGACCCGAAACTGATTACAGAAGTGATGTCGAAACTGGACCCCAATGCGCTTACCATTGGCTTTGCCCGCCGTTTTGCCACATACAAAAGGGGGTACCTGCTTTTCAGAAACCTCGATCGGTTATCCGAAATCGTAAACAACCCGGAACGCCCCGTGCAATTCATTTTTGCCGGCAAAGCCCACCCTGCCGACAAAGCAGGCCAGGACTTAATTAAATACATTGTAGAAATTTCAAAACGCCCGGAGTTCAGGGGGAAAATACTTTTTGTTCAGAACTACGATATTAACCTTGCCAAAATGCTGCTCCAGGGCGTTGATGTGTGGCTAAACACCCCTACCCGCCCGCTGGAAGCCTCAGGTACCAGCGGAATGAAAGGGGTGATGAACGGCACCCTGCATTTTTCGGTGCTCGACGGATGGTGGGTCGAAGGTTATCGCAAAGACGCGGGTTGGTCGCTGCCGGCCGAACGTACTTACGATGTGCAGGATTTCCAGGATGAACTCGATGCCGAAACTATTTATAATATTCTGGAAGATGAAATTGTAAAAACATACTACGAACGAAACGAAGAAGACATTTCGCCTGGCTGGGTGGATCAGATAAAAAATACCATTGCCCAGGTTGCACCCCATTTTACTACCGGAAGAATGATGCAGGATTACCACGACCGGTATTACTCCAAACAGTTGGAGCGCAGCCGGAATATTCTGAACAAAGATTTTAAGTGGGCCAAAGAACTGGCCGCATGGAAACAACGGGTAAGTTCTGTATGGAACGAAATAGAGGTAATAAAAACTGAAGTAGCCGAGGAGGTCAACAGTGTAATGAAAGTGGGACATGAATACCCGGTTCGGGCAGAGGTCGATTTGAAAAGTTTATCGTGTAACGAAGTGGGCCTCGAATTGATTATCACCCAAAACGGCTCCCGCGAAACACCGGAAATTATCGAAACCCTCGACTTTGAAGTGGAGAAATGTGAAGGTTCTGTTTGCTGTTTTAAACTGAACTACCACCCGGTACACCCCGGGTCGTTCAATTACGGAATCAGGCTTTACCCGAAAAACGAAGGATTGCCGCACAGACAGGATTTCAGTTATACAAAATGGATATAAAAACACGAAAGGTGCCTCAAATTGCAGGCACCTTTTTTTTCAGAATTAAAAAGCAGTTTCTATTTTTGTGCTTTTCACTTTTAATTTTACTTCCTAAAAATTAACAATATGAGGAACCATAAAGACCTGGGGAAAAAGATTAAGCAATTCCGCGAATTCAGGCAAATATCGGGAAAAGACCTGGCTTTGAGAGCCAACCTCCTTCCCGGGCAATTGGAAATAATTGAAGAAAAAGGCATTGTTCCTTCACTGGGGCACCTTATAAAAATTTCGCGGGCGCTGGGTGTGCGAATCGGTACTTTTCTTGACGATCAGGAACAAATTGGACCGGTAATCGTTAAGGCAGGCGAAGAAAAAAGCAGCCTGAGTTTTTCCACAAAAGACGAAACTTCGCGGGAGCACCTGAACTTTTTTTCGCTGGCACAAGACAAATCCGGAAGGCACATGGACCCTTTTATTGTTGAAATAGAGCCTTCAAAAGAACCCGACTACAAACTCTCGTCGCATGAAGGGGAAGAGTTCATTTATGTACTGGAAGGGAGCATTGAAATAAATTACGGGAAAGATATTTTTCACATCAACAAAGGAGATACCATTTACCTCGATTCGGTGGTGGCCCACAATGTACATGCAGCAGGGAACCAACCTGCAAAAATTCTCGCCGTGGTTTACACGCCCGTTTAATTATCTCTTTTAAATAACTATTTGAATAATAACTTCATGCAGTTACTCGACTATACACTGGGAGAAATACTTGAAAAATGGGCATTTGAAACTCCCGATAAAGAATTTATGGTTTATCCTGACCGGGATTTGCGTTTTACCTATAAACAGTTTAACGAACGGGTGGACAACCTGGCAAAGGGATTGCTCTACATCGGGGTTACTCCCGGCGACAAGGTAGGTATATGGGCAAAGAATGTTCCCGACTGGACAACTTTCATGTTTGCCACCGCAAAAATCGGGGCTGTTCTGGTAACCATTAATACCAGTTACAAAACAGCAGAGCTGGAATTTCTGCTTCAAAATGCAGACGTCAATACACTCTGCCTGGCCGACGGGTACCGCGACAGCGATTTTGTTAAAATGGTTTTTGAGCTGGTTCCCGAGGCAAAAGAACAGGCAAGGGAAGATATAAAAAGTAAAAAATTCCCGGAACTGAAAAACCTGGTTTTCATTGGGCAACAAAAGCACCGCGGCATGTACAACACCGCCGAACTGATACTGCTTGGCAACCACGTGGATGATATTGAACTCGAAAGCGTTAAAGAAACCGTTAATTGCCACGATGTGGTGAACATGCAATATACCTCCGGAACCACCGGGTTCCCAAAAGGCGTGATGCTGTCGCACCATAACATCATAAACAACGGGTATGCAACGGGGCAGTGCATGAAGTACACTTCAGACGATCGCCTCCTGGTTTGTGTGCCGATGTTTCATTGTTTTGGCTCTGTTCTGGCCCTTTGTGCCATCATAACACACGGTGCAACAATGGTTTTCAACGAAGATTTTGATCCGCTGTTGGTGCTGGCATCGGTTCAGAAAGAAAAATGTACCGCCCTTTACGGTGTGCCTACCATGTTTATTGCAGAACTGAACCACCCGATGTTTGATATGTTCGACTTAACATCATTACGTACTGGTATTATGGCGGGTTCTCCCTGCCCCATTGAAACCATGAAGCAGGTAATGACCAGAATGCACATGAAGGACGTTATCATCGTTTATGGTTTAACAGAATCATCGCCGGGCATGACCGCCACCCGCACGCACAATTCTCCCGAGGTGCGTTCAACCACCGTAGGTTTTGAGTACCCTAACACGGAAGTAAAAATTATCAATCCCGAAACAGGAGAAACCTGCGCCACCGGCGAGCAGGGAGAAATATGCTGCCGCGGCTACAATGTAATGAAAGGGTATTACAAAAATCCCGAAGCTACCAAAAAAGCCATTGACAAGGAAGGATGGCTGCATTCCGGCGATTTGGCCGTAAAAACCGAAGAAGGGTTTTATCGTATTACAGGGCGCATCAAAGATATGATTATCCGTGGCGGCGAGAATATTTACCCGCGCGAAATTGAAAATTTCTTATTCCGGATGCCTCAGATTGAAGCCGTTGAAGTAGCAGGAGTACCGAGCCCAAAGTACGGCGAACAGGTGGGCGCCTTCATAAAAATCAAAGAAGGACAGGAACTGACGGAAGAAGAAGTGGTGGATTTCTGCCGCGGTCAAATTGCACGTTTCAAAATTCCAAAATATATCTTTTTTGT
>CAYRBS010000002.1:0-6017 GCA_964422335.1 uncultured Mariniphaga sp.
CCGTTTCCCACCTGAAAAGTGAAATGTTTTTCGGGCTGATGAAAAACCGTATGGCCATGCGACGCAATGAGGTTGGGAACAAATTTGGAGGAGTGCATAAATTTCAGCACCTCTTTTCCGATAAAACGCCCGTAATCAGTATGTAACTGAATCAGTTCTTCTCCGGGCAACCTGTCAGAGGCAGCAAGTTTTTTCTCCCATTCATCAGAATAGGAAACGGTTGCTGTGGCAGCCAGTTTAAAACTCCATTTATTGTTTTTAAACGTGAATTCAACGGCAGCCAGATCGAGTCCGTCGAGCGAGGTTCCCGACATCACGCCAATGACTTTGTACTTACTTCCAGAATGTTGCTTCATAGGTATTTTGGTTTCCACTGTAATCAGTTACTGTTAAAACGAATTGATGCCGTTTTCCCATTTCAAAGCGCTCTGCATCAAACCGGTGCACAATCAGGTTGCTTTTAGGATCGTATTCAAAAAGTGCCCACTTACCGTCAATATATCCTTCAATTTTTTGAATGCCCGATAATTCATCATCAATTTTAAACCTGATTTGGGATGTTTCGGTAATTTCATAATTGTTTTTTATACTTAGCGGCACTATTTCCGGTGGTACCGTATCAACGGCAATGGCGTAATTGCCAAATGTACGTATGTTGCCGGTAACCCATCCGTTTTTGAATTCTCCCCCGGCGGACGAAATTTCTCCTGAAACCGTATCCACATTTACCAGCAAAGCCTTTTCCTGTAAACGTTTTTCCAGGTTTTCAGCTTTTACGGACAGCCAGGCGCTTGTGTGGAGCGGTACGGTTTCTTCGTGGATAACATGAACCGGTGAAAGGAACTGCTTTCCGCCTTGAATTTTTGTGTAATCGAATTTTACATCGTTGTACAGTGAACCTTCCGGAAACTCGATTCGTACCTCCCCGGTATTGAATTTATTTTCCCGGTCGAACCGCAGCAATTTTTCAAACTTATCTTCCCTGCGGGGTATTTTTTTATTCCTGCTCACAATGCTGAACTCCAGCACCGAGGTATTTCCATGCCGGTCTTTCAGTTCAATTTTAACGGGGTGATAGTTCCCGTCAGTGACCTTCAGGTAGCCACCCTGCCGAAGATAGTTGTATATCCTGAGCCGGTTTCCGGGATCAATCCAGGTTTTGTGAAACCTCCGGTTCGTTTGAATGTATTCATCGTAATCGATATGACTGTTAATATACCGCGTTTCCGCAAACGAAAAACGATCCATCTGAAAAGAATAATACAATTCACCGTCGAATTTCAGTTGAATGGAATAAATTCCGCATTTGTTGTATGAATCATCAAAATAGTCGTTGGCTTGAATGGCAATGCCAATATTGCCGTATGCAGGTATTACGTGGGAGTCGCGTAATTGGTATTTCCCGTTTTTAAAAATCACCGGGTAGGTTTTCTTTTCTCCGGCGTAACCTGCGTGCGACGATTCATTGAGTGGGGCCACCATCAGTGAAAATATCCTGGGAGGAGTAGTATCTTCAACAGGGAATTTGAATTCCAATGGATTAAGAGGTTCTTCGGTGTCGGTGTCCCTGAGTTCAAAATGCAGGTGGGGGCCTCCGGAACTGCCACTGTTCCCGCTTTTGCCAATTATTTCGTCCTGTTTTATTTTGAATAAATTTTCAGGAACATTCAAATCAACCCGGAATGATTTTTTTTCATACTGATTGTTTTTAACATACCGTTCGACATTATCGCTGAAACTTTGCAGATGGGCGTAAACCGAGGTAGTACCGTTGGGGTGTGAAATATAAAGCGCTTTTCCAAAGCCGGTGGGCGAAACTACAATCCGCGAAATATAACCGCCGGCAACCGCATGAACAGACACTCCGGTTACCCCCCGGGTTTTGATGTCAATTCCCGAGTGGAAGTGGTTGCTTCTCAGTTCAGCAAAACTGCCGCTGAGCAACATGGGGATTTTAACCGGATCAGTGTAATACCTTTCTTGTGCGAAAAGGGCAACATCCCAAATTATAAAGAGCAAAACCAATGTTTTCTTCATTCAAAAACTTTCTTTATGTACCCAAATATGCAAAATTAAATTTTTTCATGCAGGCTATTTCTTCCCAATCGGATATTATTTTTTTCATTAAGCCTGAATGGGTTTTCACAATAGGTAAAAAATAATAACTTTGTGGCTGAATTGCAGCTAAAATGACCGAAGAAGACAGTTTACTTCTGAATGAGTTGAAAGCCAATGTGCATCGATTGTTTCAGGAATACGGGAAACTGAAAACTGAAAATGAAATGCTTGAAGGCAATATGGCAGTTTTAACACAGGAGATTGCCCGGCTTGAACAGGAAAAATCGGAACTTGGCCGCAAAATTGAAAAAATGAAGTTTGCCAACCGGATTCTTGCAGGAAGCGACAAGGACCGCGAGGCAAAAAAAAGAATAAATATATTACTACGGGAAATTGATAAATGTATCGCATTACTCAATAAGTAATGAACGGTGAACAAGGAGCAACTTAGAATAAATATTAAGATCGAAGGAAGGGTTTATCCCCTGAGCATTGATCGGAAGGATGAAGAGAGATATAGATTAGCTGCAAAAGCTGTAAACGAAACAGTGAGCAAATACAAAGAACTGTTTCGCGATAAAGATGCGCAGGATATATTGGCGATGGCAGCATTTCAAATAGCATTGGAACATACTGAAATGAGCCAGCGGGAAGACAAGTCTCTTTTTATTGACGGACTGAAGGATTTGAACGACGATATTTTAGACTTTTTAAAAGAAAAGGCTAAGTAACAAGAGATTAAATAAATTTATCGAGGACCCGTATTGAATTGCTTTTAATAAACAAAGTGATTTATTACGGGTTTTTTATTAATAAACTAAAATAAAATGCAATGGATTGGACACAAATACTTATAGGCGTCATCGCAGGATTCCTGGGTGGCGGCACATTGGCTTACTACATTTGGGATAAAGCTTTAAAAAAGAAAAAGCGAAAAATAATTAGTGAAGCCAAAAGTGAAGGAGAGGTAATTAAAAAAGACAAAATTCTCCAGGCGAAAGAAAAGTTTTTACAATTAAAGTCGGAACACGAGAAATTTATCCAGGAAAAAGGAGCTAAAATAACGCACCTGGAAAACAAGCTTAACCAGCGGGAGAACACAATCAACCAGCGGCGCGAGGAATTACAAAAGAAAACCAGGGAATTTGAAATTAGCCGCAAAGAGATCGATACCATCCGCGAAAACCTGAATACCCAGTTACAGCGGGTAGAACACAAAAACGAAGAACTTAGCAAGCTACACCGTCAGAACCTGGAGAAACTGGAACAAATTTCCGGATTATCAGCCGAAGAGGCAAAAGCACAGTTGGTTGAATCGCTTAAAGAGGAAGCGCAGTCGGATGCTATTGCCTACATTAACGAGATAATGGAGGAAGCCAAACAAACAGCCAATAAAGAGGCCAAAAAAATTGTGGTGAAATCGATTCAGCGCGTGGCAACCGAAACAGCTGTTGAAAACTCTGTAACCATCTTTCATATTGAAAGCGATGAAATTAAAGGCCGCATTATTGGACGTGAAGGCCGTAATATCAGGGCGCTGGAAGCAGCTACCGGTGTTGAAATTGTGGTGGACGATACACCGGAAGCAATTGTGCTATCAGCATTCGACCCCGTGCGCCGCGAGATTGCCCGCCTGGCACTCCACCAGTTGGTAACCGACGGGCGCATCCATCCGGCACGTATTGAAGAGGTGGTGGAGAAGGTGAAAAAACAGATTGAGGAAGAGGTGGTTGAAACCGGTAAACGCACAGCGATTGATCTCGGGATTCATGGATTACACCCCGAGCTGGTAAGGTTGATCGGAAAAATGAAATACCGTTCGTCTTATGGTCAGAACCTGCTGCAACATTCGCGTGAGGTAGCCAATTTGTGTGCCATTATGGCATCGGAATTAGGGTTGAACACGAAAAAAGCCAAACGCGCCGGGTTACTGCACGATATTGGAAAAGTGCCCGACGATGAGCCGGAATTGCCTCATGCCGTTTTTGGAATGAAACTGGCCGAGAAGTATAAAGAAAAACCTGATATTGCCAATGCCATTGGCGCTCACCACGACGAAGTGGAAATGGAAACGCTGCTGGCGCCGATTGTGCAGGTTTGCGATGCGATTTCGGGAGCCCGCCCGGGAGCCCGCCGCGAGGTGGTTGAATCTTATATAAAACGACTGAAAGACCTGGAAGACCTGGCCCTGTCGTACCCCGGGGTTACCAAAACTTACGCAATACAAGCAGGCCGTGAACTACGGGTGATTGTTGGTTCCGATAAGATGGGCGATCAGGAAGCGGAACAGCTTTCGTATGACATTTCAAAACGGATACAGGATGAAATGACTTATCCGGGGCAGATAAAAATTACTGTAATCCGCGAAACAAGGGTTGTGAGCTACGCCAAGTAGTTCGCCTCCCTAATTCTCATTTTATTAACCCATGACTTTGCCCTTGGAATTTTAAATTACAATGAGTATGAAGGCATATGTTTTTCCCGGTCAGGGAGCACAATATCCCGGAATGGGAAAAGATTTATATGAAAATTCGGCTCAAGCCAAATCCTTGTTTGAAAAAGCCAACGAAATTTTAGGCTTCAACATTACGGATATCATGTTTGAAGGATCGGCCGACGATCTGAAACAGACCAAAGTAACGCAGCCGGCCATTTTTTTACATTCTGTATTGCTGGCTAAAACGTTAAGCAATTTTGCCCCCGATATGGTGGCCGGCCATTCGCTGGGCGAATTCTCAGCGCTTGTTGCCAGCGGCGCACTGACTTTTGAAGATGGGTTGGCACTGGTTTCAAAACGTGCCCTCGCTATGCAAAAGGCCTGCGAAATGGAACCTTCTGCTATGGCCGCCATTGTGGGTCTTGGTGATGAGGTAGTGGAAGAAGTTTGCCAGTCGGTTGATGATGTGGTGGTGGCAGCTAACTACAACTGCCCCGGGCAGCTGGTTATTTCGGGGTCGGTACCCGGAATAGACAAGGCGTGTGAACTGCTCACCGCAAAAGGGGCCCGTCGTGCTTTGAAACTGCCTGTTGGTGGTGCGTTTCATTCTCCGTTTATGGAACCGGCCCGCGAAGAACTGGCTGCTGCTATTGAGTCAGCCACTTTCAACCAGCCGGTTTGCCCGGTTTACCAAAACGTAAATGCCCAACCTGTTACTGACCCGGCTGCCATCCGAAAAAACCTTGTTTCACAGCTTACCGCTCCGGTAAAATGGACTCAAACTGTGCAAAATATGATTGCGGGCGGCGCAACTTCTTTTACTGAAATTGGCCCGGGGAAGGTTTTACAGGGGCTGGTGAAAAAAGTGGACCGGAAAATGGAAACGTTGGGCATCGACCATTTTTCGGCGTAATCGGAGTTGTGTCAACTAATGCTCTGTCATTTTGGAGTTAATGCAACCGGGTCTATTCCATATTTTGACGTAACATTTCCGTCTTTGCCTTAACATCATCGGTAATGGCATGCACCGATATGGTGGCCCCCGAAATGCCGTCAATTTCTTTTCCTACCTGCATTTTTTCATCGCCGCTATATCCCTGAAACTGGCGCAACCAGCCTTTGGCTGTAACTTCGTGCCCGTGACTTGCCTGGTAGCTGAAAATATTTACATGTTTTACAGAGAAATCAGGATTAAAAACGATAAAATAATCGAAGTATTCACTGTCGCCACCGGCGAAATTTTCACCCGGTGCCGAACATACACCTGCACGGCAGGTTTTTACCCGTCCGATGTGTAAAAATCCCCGGTGATCCTGGTCTTCCTTATCGATTATTGAAAAAAATTCTTCGCGAAAGTTTTTTTCTGCTTTGGTTTCGTCGTCCATTTTTACCGGCTGCAAAACAACCTCGTTTTTTTTGAATACCCTGTTGAGCCTCTTTTCTACCCGCGAAGGTATGTCTCCGGATTCCCCTTTTCCGGAGGAACCCAGAGACAGAAAAAGAATGATTGCAATTATCAGGT
>CAYRBS010000002.1:6117-38993 GCA_964422335.1 uncultured Mariniphaga sp.
TTTTTAAAACATGATGCCAACCCCTGCATTGAATATTTTTGAATATCCGTTATCGGGTGCTGACTTCAGGAATTGCATGTCTGTTTTTAACAGGGCTCCCCGGGCCATTTCCCATTCCAGTCCGAGGGTAATTGCCTTTTTGTCGTAGGCAGGATTGACTGCCTGGCCCTGTTCCATAGTGTTCTGTGTGTTCCATGCTTCATAGCGGGCAAAAGGAACTAACTCCGACTGAACATTGGATAAATTCCTGAAAACATTGTAGGCTGCCTCCACATAATACCCTGTCATGGAGCTGCCCAGGTCGTTGGGCTCTCCCGGTTGCGGAGCGGTAAACAGGTTATATTGTGCAGAGTTATTAATACCTGTGTAATAGAATTGCCCGGTTAATTCGAGCCCTTTTATCGAATAGCGCCCATCGAGGCCAAACATGGAGATACCCACAACCGATGAGTCGGCCCTGGCAATCGCGGCCTGGTCGCTTTTTTCAAGTCCGTTGTATAAGGTGCTTTGCGTGTTTCCAAGGTAAGTTGACAGGCCGATATTCAATCCCCTTAGCCCAAAATATTCAATTTTTCCGGCAAAATTAGGTGAACTGATGATACTTTTTGCACCTTTTTGCCTGCCACTTCTTATTCCACCGCCGTTCAACAGGGGGCCGTTGTCGTAACCTTTAAATCCGTTCATCAGGTAAGCCTGGTATTTTAATGATGCGGGCATAATATATCCCATAAAACCAGCCCCAATTTCGCGCCATGTGGTAGGCGAAATGTGTTTGTCAATCAGCGGCCTTTCAACTCCCCTGAACATGTTGGGTTCGTGGTATTCGTTGACGATTCCCATGGGAGTCAGGAGAAGGCCGGCCCTGAAATTCACGGAGTTGTTGATTTTATATTGCAGAAAGGCTTGTTCGATATACACCTCTTTTACATGTTCAAATTCAATTTCGGAAATAAACTGGGTGCGGCTGTTAAAACTGTAGCCGAGGAGCATTATGAAACGGTGGACGTCCATGATTCCGTTTTGTTTCAAGTCAGCATCGAGGGGTTGGTTGTAATGAACACCCCCGTATCCGCCTATCTTCAGGTTCCCTTCGGTTTGCAGAAGTCGTTCGGCCACATTTAAGTAAAGATTTCCGGGAAGGCTGTCGGTGGTTTGTGCATTGATCACCGTCGCCCATATCATAAAAAGTGCAAATAATACATTTTTTTTCATTTCGAATTTTTTATTGATGAATCCATTAAATAT
This sequence comes from uncultured Mariniphaga sp., assembly GCA_964422335.1. Lineage (GTDB taxonomy): Bacteria > Bacteroidota > Bacteroidia > Bacteroidales > Prolixibacteraceae > CAYRBS01. The sequence continues at coordinate 7,363 of CAYRBS010000002.1, forward strand.
TTATTATCGGGGGCAAAGCTACAGGATAGGCAACTCCTGTGAAATCCCAAGAAGTTGGGATTTATTTCAGAAAAGGTCTTCGGGATTGATGGAATCGGTATCGATGAGGTTGTTCAGAATGGCATAAACCGTTAATCCTGAAATGGATTTAATTCCGGTTTTTTCGGTGATGTTTTTTCGGTGGGAAATAACTGTGTGGATACTTATGAAAAGCTTTTCGGCAATTACTTTATTTGAAAAACCCTGGGCAACCAGGCGCAGTACATCCCTTTCGCGGGGTGTAAGCTCTTCGCTGTCGGTAGGTTTGGCCTGAAATTTTTTAATTTTCCAGCACTTTGAAATCATTTCCTGGATTTGAATTCCCGGAGTTTCAGCGTGGATAGAAAAGTCGCACAACCTGGCATCGTTTGTCTCATCCGGGTAGTGGTTGGTAAAAGTGATTATTTTTAGCTGATTGTTTTTTTTGAATGGGTTAACAGCCTGTGGGATTAGTGCTGTTTTTCCTTCAATAATAAATATAAGGTTTTGGTCATTGGTTTCGTGAAATGCCCTTAATTCCTCCACCCGTTCCAATTGAATAATTTCAATGTTGAAATAATTGCGCAATATAGTTGACAACCCTTTGCGGATTATTTCAGAAGAGTGTATTATGAAGATTTTCCTGTTCATCTTCCCAGTTTTATTTCAATGTCTGTTGTAAGAGGCAGAAGAATTTTGTCTTCAATCCGGGCATGGTCTTTAATGTCTTTTTCGAACCTGAAAAGGGTGATTATAAATTCATTACAAATGTTTTCATCGTAGTCGGGTGTAATGTATTTGATAAGCAGGTTTTTCAGGTCGTTTAGCTTGTCATCCACATTGGTGTGTTCTTTTTCGAACGAACGGATGGTATAATCTTTATTTAGTTTATTGTTTTTCACCAGTTCCAAAACATAAGGAAACACATGTTCTTCTTCGTAATCGATGTGCTGCGAAAGTTCTTTTTTATACTTTTTATAAAAAGCATCCACCATTTGAAGGCCTTTGTAATTGCTTTCGCTGCTCGAAATCAATAATTCGAGCAAACGGTCGAGCTTGGGAACAACATAGTGTATATAGTAGGTGTGGGTTTTTTTCAGGTAATCAATAATTTCCACCGGGGAAAAAGAAAGCAGTTCGTTTTCGGGGAAAAATGTTTCATTGTGGTACGTATTCACAATGGCCAGGAAAAAACTTGTGTTGATCCCTTTTTCTTTGCAAACGGTTTCAATGTTTTTGTCCCGAATACCCAGTTTTATGCCAAACCTGTTCAGTACAGGCAGCAGGTCATAATTGTGCGTAATAAGATGAAAAACTTTATGTTCTCTTGTGAATATCTCCATGGTTGTTGACTTTTAGTTTATTCAGCAATCTGTTTCGCATGATTTTTCAAGGTCTCTTTTTTCAATTTGAAAAGTGGTATGTCCAATGCCAAAATGATGTTTTAATTTATTTTGTAACTCTGTAATAAAACTGTCTTCGTTTCCCCGGGGCATCACCAGGTGGGCGGTAAGTGCCACCTGGGTGGTACTCATTGCCCAAATGTGCAGGTCGTGCAAACCTTCCACGCCTTTTTGCGCTTCAATAAACCGGCGGACTTTTTCAACTTCGATGTTTTTGGGGACTGCATCCAGCGCAAGGTTGACCGAATCGGAGAAAAGCCGCCAGGTTCCCCACAAAATTACGGCAATTATTATGAAACTCATCACCGGGTCGATCCAGAGTTTGCCGGTAAGCAAAATGAGGAGCCCGGCCAGCACCACCCCCAGCGAAACCCCGGCATCGGCGGCCATGTGAAGAAAGGCGCCCTTAATGTTCAGATCATCTTTTTGTCCTTTTACAAAAAGTAGCGCCGTGAATGTGTTAATAATTACTCCAACCCCGGCCACTATCATTATTTGTTTTCCACCCACATGCCCGGGATTTTGCAGCTTCCCTACGGCATCCCAGCCAATGGCAATTACAGCGCCAAACAGCAGCAGGGCATTCAGAATGGAAACAAGTATGGTTGTTTTTCGGAGGCCGTAGGTGTATTTCCCTTTCGGTTTTATGGTAGCCAGCCAGGCTGCAGTCCAGGCAAATGCCAGCCCCAGTACATCGCTCGCATTGTGCCCCGCATCGGCCAGCAGTGCCGATGAATTGGCCATCAGCCCGAAAATAACCTCCACTGCTACAAAGGCAATATTCAGGCTGATTCCCAGGGCAAAAGCTTTTTTGTGGGTTGTGCTTACTTTATGTCCGTTCGATCCTCCCATTTATTCCTGTCGTTCTTTTCAGCAAATTTCAAAATAAATACTTTTTAATCTGTTATGGCACTTTTTGTAACATGAAATTGTATTAACGGGTTATTTTTAACAAAAATAAAGTATAATCTGTTTTTTATACTGCCTGAGTGGCTTCTTTCGTATATTATTTTTGAAAATCGATTTTTACTCCCCGGGTTAAAATTTTTTGCCAATTTTACAGTTGATTTAAATTCATAAGAAATTAATTCAGCATTTGAAAACACTGTCTAAAAAACGAATCATTGTTTCGGTAACCAACGACCTGGTTTCCGATAACCGGGTGCACAAAGTTTGTTCTACTCTTACCGACATGGGGTTTGATGTATTGCTGGCCGGCAGAAAATTACCAGGCAGCCCGGTGTTGGCCAACCGCAGTTACCGCACCAAACGTTTCAGGTTACTTTTTAATAAGGGACCCTTGTTTTATGCCTGTTATAATTTTCGATTATTGTGTTTTCTTCTTTTTTCCAAATTTGAATTGCTGTTATCCAACGACCTTGACACACTGCCTGCCAACTTTGTAGCTTCCAAAATAAAAAAGAAGCCACTCGTTTACGACAGCCATGAGTATTTCACCGAAGTTCCTGAATTAATAAACCGCCCGGTGGTAAAAAGAATTTGGGAATGGCTGGAGCAAAAAATGGTACCGAAACTGGAACATGCCTACACGGTTTGCGAGTCTGTTGCCCGGATTTATACTGAAAAATACGGAGTCCGGTTTCGCGTGGTGCGGAACGTCCCGTTGGCTTTTAAGGCTGAACAGGGGAGGACAGGGATTGAAAATTTTTCCGGAAAGGTAATTCTGTACCAGGGAGCGGTCAATACAGGACGCGGGCTGGAGCAAGCCATCCGGGCGATGAAGTTTATGGAAGGGGCACGGTTGGTAATTGCCGGCCATGGTGACCTTCGGGAAAAAATGGAGGAGCTGGTGAAAGAAGCAGGCGTTGAAAACAGCGTGCAGTTTCTGGGGCGGCTCCCCATAGAAGATTTGGTTCGGTTAACGCCCCGCGCCCACATGGGACTTTCCATAGAAGAAGACAGGGGATTAAATTACCACTATACATTACCTAATAAATTGTTCGATTATATTCAGGCACAAGTACCGGTTCTGGTGACTGATTTGCCGGAAATGGCTGCGGTTGTGAGGAAATACAATGTCGGGGAAATTACAGATTCGCTGGAACCCCAAAAGTTGGCTCAAAAATTTAAAACGGTTCTTTTTGATGAAAATAAAAGAAAGGTATGGTGCAAAAACCTGAAAAAGGCCGCCCGTGAACTTATATGGGAAAACGAAGAAAAAACACTGAAAGAAATTTATTTTCCGTTCCTGTGAATGGCAGAATAATTTCAAAAAAAATCTACTGATCATCCTCCAGCAAGCTTTCAAAATCGAGTAATGTGCTGCCGGCAGCCGAGTCGGTAATTTGCCGGTTGGCACACACCAGTGTACGGGCCGGTTTATTAGCCATTACCGTATAATCGTGTGTTGCCATTATCACTGTTTTTCCTTCTTTGTTTAACTGAATAAACAAGTCAAGTATTTCTTCGGAAGTTTCCGGGTCGAGGTTTCCGGTAGGTTCATCAGCAAGCACTATCAGCGGGTGGTTTAATATTGCCCGGGAAATTACCACACGTTGTTGTTCGCCTCCACTTAACTGGTGGGGCATTTTCAGTTTTTTTCCGGCCATCCCGGTGCGGTGGAGCACTTCTTCAATCCGTTGACCAATTTCCTCTTTGTTTTTCCACCCGGTAGCTTTTAAAACAAAAGCCAGGTTCTCAAAAATATTACGGTCGGGGAGCAGCCTGAAATCCTGAAAAACCACCCCCAGTTTCCGGCGCAACTGTGCCACATCCCGGTGTTTTATTCCCGGCAGCTGAAATCCTGCAACCATTCCCTGGCCTTCAACCAATGGCAGTTCCGCATTCAGCGTTTTGATCAGGCTTGATTTTCCGGTTCCCACTTTTCCCACAATATAAACAAACTCCCCGCTTTCAACGGATAAATGTACATCCGGAAGAATCAATTCTTCGCGTTGGTATATGTCTGCCCCTTTCAGCTCTATCACAATATTTTTAGCCATATAAATCGAATTGCGCATCAATATAAATCTATTTTTTTTACTCCTTCATATAATAAACAAAAGAAATAAACAGTTTCTTGTTAAGAAAAATCAATGTTTCAGAGAAATCTTAATAAAGATAATGCCTACTTTAGGAATTTGTAAAAGGGTGCCATCCTGGTAAGCCGGTATTTTTTTTTCGGCGGGCAGCGTTGGTTTTCAGATAAAAAAAGAAACAATGAAAGCATGAAGACAATACAGTTAATTTTATTTCTTCCACTGTTGATTTTCGTTCATTCAGCCGTTCACGCACAACAAACTGAATATTACAGCGATGTTGGAAGTGAAATCCAGCTGGCGAAAGATCTTTTCCGGCAACGTAAATACAATGCCGCTTACCGGCAGTTTGAGAAGGTTCAGAACAAGGTTGGTGAGAAATCGGAGATTTACTCGGAGGCCGTTTATTTTAAGTCGGTTTCTGCCTTAAATGCCGGGCACACTTCGGGTTACCGAATGCTTGAAAAATTTATTTCCGATCATCCCGAAAGCCCTTACATTAACCACGCCTGGTACAATCTGGGTGACTATCAGTTTGGTAAAAATCTTCATGGAGCGGTAATCCGCAGTTTCAGCCAGGTAGATCGTTCGGCTCTTTCTGAATTTGAACGTGTAAAACTGCAATATCAAAATGGTTATTCCAATCTGATGATGGATAACACCGAACAGGCCCTCACCGAATTTTACGATATAAAAGACAGGAATAATTTATACAGCCGTCCTGCCACTTACTACTGGGCGCATATTATGTACCTGCGCGAAAATTACCAGTCGGCGCTGGAGGGTTTTTCAAAACTTGACAACGATCCCACTTATTCGCGGGTTATTCCGCTTTATGTAAGCCACATTTATTATAAGCAGGAAAAATACAGTGATGTAGTAGATTACACTGTTCCCTTGCTCGAAGAGGTGGATGAGGAGCACAAAGCCGAACTTTCAAAAATTGTGGGCGACTCTTATTTTCACATGCGCGAATACGGTGATGCCATTCCTTACCTGGAAACTTATTACGAAACACCCGGGTTAAAAACCCGCGAAGACAATTACCTGCTCGGGTTTTGCTATTATAACGAGGGCATGTATGATAAAGCGGTGCCCCTGTTTGAAAATGCATCGAAGGGGAAGGATGAAATGGCTCAAAACGCATACTACCACCTGGCTGATAGTTACATTCGGCTCGATGAAAAGGAAAAGGCGCGGGTGGCTTTCGAGGCGGCTTCGGAATTCGATTTTAATGAAAGAATCAAAGAAGACGCACTTTTTAGTTATGCCAAACTTACGTATGAATTATCTTATTCTCCTTTTAACGAAACAATCAAGGCGTTCGACAGGTATATTTCGCTGTATCCCAATTCCGAACGGAATTCAGAAGCTTACAGGTATTTAACCGAGGTTTTTATGGTAACCCGCAATTACCGCGATGCTATCAGTTCCATTGAAAAAATAGAAGTGAAATCGTCGGAAATACTAAGGGCATACCAGCGGGTGACGTTTTACCGCGGGCTCGAACTGTTTAATAACCTTGCTTACAACCAGGCCATCGACCTGTTCGATCTTTCGTTGGAGAATGGCAGTCACAGCAGGGAAATAAATGCCCGTGCGCTTTACTGGAAAGCCGAAGCGCTTTTCAGGGTGGGGGATTATCGCAATTCCCAGGATGTTTATTCCCGGTTTTTGCGTACAGCAGGCTCTTTTTCGCTTCCTGAGTACAAGGATGCAGAATATAACCTGGCTTATGCTTATTATAAACAGGAAAATTATTCCGAGGCCGCATCCCACTTCAGGAGTTATATTAATTCAATGGAAGGTGAACGTACCGAAAAACTGGCCGATGCATACAACCGGCTGGGAGATTTGTACTTTTTGCAAACAGACTACAACCTGGCAATACAAAATTACCGGACGGCTTACGATATGAAAATATTTGAGCCTGATTACGCGCTTTTCCAGATGGCATTTTGCCAGGGGTTGCAGCGGGATCAACGCGGAAAAATTAATTCGCTGGAACGTTTGCTGGCCGGATTTTCCGATTCAGATTATATTGACAATGCCTATTATGAAATTGGCCGTGCCTATGAACGCCTGGGGAATAACACCGAGGCTTTAAGAAATTACCGGGAAATTGCTGATAATTACCAGGAAAGCAGTCTTTACAGGAAGGCTAAGTTGCAAATGGGGCTTATATACTATAACAACGGTGACCTGGAAGAAGCACTGGCCCATTACAAAGATGTTGTTGAGAATTTCAAGGGTACTTCTGAGGCGCGGTCAGCGCTGCAGGGGATTCGGAACAGTTATGTGGAGATGAATAACGTGGATGCCTATTTCGAGTATGCCAACAACGTGGGGGAGGGTGCAAATGTTACGGATTCGGAACAGGATTCATTGACCTATCAGGCCGCCGAACGACTTTATATGTCGGGCGACGATCAGGCAGCCAGGCAGCTGCAACGATATCTGGAACAATTTCCCAACGGAAGTTTTACCACCAATGCAAATTTTTACCTTGCCGAATTACTTTATAAAGAAGGTAATTTTTCAGAGGCAAATGAATACTATACCAGGGTAGCCAGTCAGCCCGGGAATATTTTCACCGAACAAGCACTCTCACGCGCATCGGAACTTACATTTAATGCCGGCGATTACGAACAAGCGCTTGGGTTGTTCAACCGGCTGGAAAAGGCGGCAAACAGCAGCTGGAATTCACTGAAAGCGAATACCGGCCAAATGAGGTGCAATTTTGAACTCAAGCAATATGCCGATGCGATTGAGGCTGCCGGGAAAGTCAAAAAATCAGATGTGGTGAACGATGCCTGGATGAGAGAGGCCAATTTTATCATTGGGAAATCTTATTATTTACAGGAAAATTATGACAATGCACTGGAGCCCCTGAAAGCCGTTGCCGCCGATACCAAACATGAACAGGGCGCCGAAGCAAAATTTCTTGTTTCTGAAATTTTGTACCGGAACAATCAAAAAGATCAGGCCGAAGAGGAAATTATGGGTTTTATATCACAGGGCACACCTTTCCAGTTTTGGCTTGGGAAATCGTTTCTCCTGCTGGCGGATATTTACCTCGACAGGGGCGATGATTTTCAGGCAAAACATACCCTGCGAAGCGTTGTGGAAAATTATGGGAGCGAAAATGACGGGGTTAAAAACGAGGCTTCACGAAAACTGGAAGAAATTGAGGCCGGCGAGCAAATGGACCAGCAACGGGCGGTTGACAGTTCGTTTCAATTAAAATTTAACGATAATTAAAATGAAGGGGAATATGTTCGGAAAAAAAATCAAATACATTTTGTTTACATTTTTTGTATCATCTTCAGTTATTGTTTTCGCGCAGCAGGATACAAGCCTTTCCCGCGAAGTGGAAGTGGTGAAAGCTTATAATCCGACCATCACTGACGCCAATAAAATAAGCAATATGCCAAAAATTGAAGACGAGGAGCACGAAAAACCGAGTTTCGATTACAGCATTTTCAGTCAGCCCATTTACAATACTTTTTCGGTGAACGAGCTGAAAGCGGCATCGTTTGTCCCGGAAACCAAAGAAGACCCGGGGTTTGGCCTGGTCAGGGCCGGTGTTGGTAATTATTACAAACCCTACGGTGAGGTATTTTTTAACAGTCAGAAAATGCGGAACACCATTTTTGGGTTGCATGGAAAACACTTGTCATCCCACGGGAAAATTACACTCGAAGGCGACGACCGCGTAGATGCACCATTTTCGGAAAACGAAGCCGAGATGTTTATCAAGCATCTTTACAGGAGTTCAGTACTTTCGGTGAATCTGGGGTTCAATCACGATGGATTTAATTATTACGGCTATCCCGTTGATCCGATCCCCGATCTGTTAAAGGAAGAAGATCAGGAAATCAATCTGCTGGGGGACAGGCAAACGTTTTCCAGGGCCAGTCTGGACATTAACCTCGAAAATGTGGCAGCCCGTAATAATGATCTCACATTCGATTTTGATTTTTTGTATCATTATTTTGGTACCAAAACGGGCCAGCGCGAAAACTTCGGCGAGTTTATTGTCGATGTTGAAAAACCACTCGACACCGGTACCGGTGCGCTTGAAGCCGGGATTACATTTGTACAGGCCGACGAGATTTTTAACCGAAACATGATGGAAATGGGCAAACGGCAGCAGGTTTGGTTAATGGCCAAGCCATCGTATTTGCTTGGAGGCGATGTTGCCAATATCCGTTTTGGTATCAACGGCTGGTTTGTATTCGACAACGCTGCCGACGACCTGGCAAAATTAGCCCCGGTCATACGGGCGAATTTTGTACCTGTAAAAGAAATTATCAACATTTTCGCAGGTGTTGACGGTAATTATATAAATAATCACTATTCAAAAATTGCTTACGAAAATCCGTTTGTCGATCCGTTGCACGATGTAAAAAGTACCTTCGAAAGGTTTCGTTTTTACGGCGGCTTCGACGGGAAGTTAGCTGCCAAAACAAATTTCAAATTAGCGGCCGATTACTCCATGTTTACAGAAAAACCTTACTACTACCTGTTCAGGTATGCACATCCTTCGGGAGTTGGTGGCCCAATCACCGATAACGACTTTCAGGTTTTGTACGACAACAGCAACCGGCTGAAATTAAACCTCGAAATTTATCATGCCGCATTCGACAAGGTAACCCTGTTGCTGGAAGGTAACTACTATATTTACGAAATGGAAAGCCTGGACGAAGCATGGAACCTTCCCGAATGGGATGCCAAATTATCAATGGGCTACCAGGCCTCTGAGCAGTTGAGTTTGTCTGCCGACCTGTTTTTAACCGGCCAGCGAAAAGCTTTAATACTGGAAGTACCCGTGGCGGATCCGCGTCCGCTAACCAACAGGGATCTCATTCTGCATGATGATTTGAAAAAGCATTCATACCCCCTTCCGTTTATTTTTGATCTGAATGTAAACGGCACCTATAAAATTACAGAAAGGTTTTCGGTGTTTGCACAGCTGAACAATTTTGGGTTTCAGAATTACCAGCGGTGGCTGGGTTACCCGGTACAAAGTTTTAACGTTTTGGGAGGCCTGAGCTATGCATTTTAGCCCGAATATTTTTGAGGGAAAATAAAATAGTGAATATTACTTTTTATAGGTTGGTTAAAACCGCTTTCTTCTGCTCATTTTCAAGTTGATAACTTGTTAAAAAATAAGCTTTAAAAACCACTGGAAGCGCCTGTTTCTTCGGTTTATTTTTTTATCTTTGCAGGGTGTTTTTTGAAGGAAATCCCTTTGGAAATAAAAGGTTGTTTGTCAGCCTGTTTTAATGCAGCAAAATTTATTTTGAAAGCATTAAAACCAATGTTTTTTATAGTGTAAGAAAGAAGAAAAATAAGATTTAGAATGAGCGAGATAAAAAAAGACATCCCCCTTTCAGAAGAGAGGATTTACTCAGCAGAAAGTATTCAGGTACTCGAAGGACTGGAAGCAGTCAGGAAACGTCCTTCAATGTATATTGGCGATACAAATGAAAAAGGGCTGCACCACTTGGTATATGAGGTTATTGACAACTCTATTGACGAAGCTCTTGCTGGTTATTGCAGTAATATTGACGTAATTATTCACCCCGATAATTCCATTACGGTAAAAGACGATGGCCGCGGAATTCCTACTGAAAAGCATTCAAAGGAAAATAAATCGGCACTTGAAATTGTAATGACAGTGTTGCATGCCGGTGGTAAATTCGATAAAGATTCGTATAAAGTTTCCGGCGGACTTCACGGTGTAGGTGTTTCCTGTGTGAATGCACTTTCATCGTACCTGAAAGCCGAGATTCACCGGGATGGGAAAATCTGGGTGCAGGAATATGCCATTGGAAAACCCAAAGGCGAGGTGAAGGTTGTTGGTGAGTCGGATGTTACCGGTACCATTGTTACTTTTGAGCCGGACAGTAAAATATTTCAAGCAAAAGAATACAAATACGAAATACTTTCGGCCCGCCTGCGGGAGTTGGCTTTTCTGAATGCCGGTATTAAGCTTTCAATTGTTGACGAACGGCAGACAGATGAAGAAGGCAACTTCAAATCAGAAACTTTTTTGTCAGAAGAAGGGTTGAAGGAATTTGTTGATTACCTCGACGATACCCGGGTAAAATTGATCCCCGATATTATCCATATTGTTACCGATAAGAATGATATTCCGGTTGAGATTGCCATGCAATACAACACCACTTTCTCCGAGAATATACACTCTTATGTAAATAATATTAATACCATCGAAGGCGGAACCCACCTTACGGGTTTCCGCAGGGGGCTGACCCGCACCCTGAAAAATTATGCAGAACAATCGGGGTTGTTGTCTAAGTTGAAATTTGATATTAGCGGAGATGATTTTCGCGAAGGCCTGACCAGTGTAATTTCCGTAAAAGTGGCTGAACCGCAGTTTGAGGGCCAAACAAAAACCAAACTCGGTAACTCTGAAGTTAGTTTGGCTGTTGATCAGGCTGTTAGCGAGGCGCTTACACATTACCTCGAGGAAAATCCCAAATCGGCAAAAACCATTGTAAATAAGGTGGCACTGGCTGCCCAGGCGCGACATGCAGCCCGCAAAGCCCGTGAAATGGTGCAGCGGAAAAGTGCACTTTCGGGTAGTGGATTACCGGGAAAACTGAGCGACTGCTCCGAAAAAGATCCTTCTCTCACGGAAGTGTTCCTGGTAGAGGGCGATTCAGCGGGTGGAACGGCCAAGCAGGGCCGCGATCGTAAATTCCAGGCTATCCTGCCGCTCAGGGGGAAAATCCTGAACGTGGAAAAGGCCATGGTGCATAAAATATTTGAAAACGATGAAATAAAAAATATTTTCACTGCCCTGGGAGTAAACATTGGCACCGAGGAAGATTCCAAAGCGCTGAACATAGAAAAACTCAGGTACCACAAGATAATTATTATGACCGATGCCGATGTGGACGGAAGCCACATTGCTACGCTGATTATGACCTTCTTTTTCAGGTATATGCAGGAGTTGATAAAAAAAGGGTACCTGTATATTGCCACGCCTCCGTTGTACCTGCTGAAACGCGGAAAGAAAGAAACTTATGCCTGGACCGAACAACAGCGCCGGCAGGTTATTGACGAATGGGCTGATGGTATTGAAAGCAACATTCATACGCAGCGCTACAAAGGTTTGGGGGAAATGAATGCGGAACAATTATGGAGTACAACAATGAATCCTGAAAACCGGACACTGCAACAGGTAACCATTGAAAATGCCGCGGAAGCAGATCATATCTTTTCCATGCTTATGGGCGATGATGTTCCGCCAAGAAGGAAATTCATTGAAGATCATGCGACCTACGCCAATATTGATGCATAAATTGCAATAAACTGGAAAGAACAATGCCTGATTTTTTATCGGCCTTATGAATATTTGTGTGTTTTCATCATCGAGCAATGCTATTGCCCCTGCCTACTTTCAGGAGGCTGAATGGTTGGGAAAGTTAATAGGCGATAATGGACATACGCTGGTGAACGGAGGTGCCAATGTGGGGCTAATGGAAGCAGTTATGGTTTCTGCAGCAAAGGCAGGGGCCAAAACAATCGGGATTATTCCTGAACGGTTTATCAGGCGATCGCTGGCCTCTGAAAATGCACACCAGATTATAACTACCAAAGACATGCAGGAGCGAAAATCGAGGATGCGTGAAATTTCTGATGCTTTCATCGCGCTTCCGGGCGGTTTTGGTACACTTGAAGAGATACTGGAGGTGCTCACCCTCCGGCAATTGTCGTATCACTCCAAGCCAGTGGTTTTTATCAATACCAACAATTTCTATAAATACCTCTTAAAACAGTTTGAAACATCTTATTCCGAACAATTCGCCAAAGAAATTTATCGCGATATTTACTTTGCAGCAAGTGATGCCGGAGAGGCAATCAATTATATCCAACAATTTCAACCAACAGAAATTGATACCAAATGGTTTGTTGTACCCAAAAAATAATGACAAAATTTTAAGTAAGCTGACAAAAGCGCATAGCTGGATTGTATTGATTGTCAATTTTTAACAAAAAAATGGTTGGTTTGTTAAATTATGCAAAATGAAGCTTTTGTTTTAAAAATATGAAAACACTGGCAATGAATTTGCGTTATATTGGACATTTAATAAAAGATTGTGTTAAATAAATTTTTTGCTATGAAAAATACAAGAAAATATACGTTGACATTTTTACTGGTACTGGCAAGCGCATTTCTTGCAGTTTGGCTGTACAGTAGCTTTTTCAGCAAACCTCAGGTTGTAAGGGTTACCGAAGAGCAGCCCTTCCGTCATGTAGATTTACCTTCTGACGGGGAATCGATGATGCCCGATCTGACTTTTGCCGCCGAAAATTCCGTTCATGCCGTAGTGCATATTGCTACCCAGTCAAGGAGCGATGGTGGATGGTCCAGCGGGAATCCTTTTTTTGATGAATTTTTTGGGTTTCGCAGGCAAGAACCTCAGCTTCGCGAAGGTTTTGGCTCGGGGGTAATTTTGTCAGAAGACGGTTATATTGTCACCAACAGCCATGTTATTGAAAGGGCCCAAAATATTAAAGTTATTCTGAACAATAAACAGGAATATGATGCGGAGCCAGTTGGCGCCGATCCTTCCACTGATATTGCCTTGCTGAAGGTAGAGGCAGACGATTTGCCCTACCTTACATATGGCAATTCCGATGACTTAAAACTGGGAGAATGGGTACTTGCAGTTGGTAACCCGTTTAACCTGACCTCTACAGTTACAGCTGGGATTATTAGCGCAAGGGCGCGTAACCTTGGAATAAATGCCGATCAATATTCCATTGAATCATTTATTCAGACGGATGCTGCTGTAAATCCCGGAAATAGTGGTGGTGCGCTGGTGAACCAACAGGGAAGGCTGGTTGGAATAAATACAGCCATTGCATCAAGAACCGGTTCTTATACCGGATATTCATTTGCTGTCCCTGTATCAATTGTCAGTAAAGTAGTTGAAGATTTGAAAGAATATGGCGAAGTACAGCGGGCATTGCTTGGTGTTAATATTGTCGATATTAATTCTGAAATTGTAGATGAATTTGATCTCGAGAATTCGGAAGGTGTATTTATTGGAGGTGTGACAGAAAACGGAGCTGCCCGGGAAGCAGGTATCCGCGAGGGCGATGTTATCATGAGTGTTTCCGGGGAAAGTGTAAACTCAACGGCCGAATTACAGGAAAAAATCAGCAGGCACCGTCCGGGCGACGATGTTAATATTGTTGTTAAAAGGAATGGAGATAAGAAACAATTTACCGTAACCTTACGTAATAGACACGGTGATACACAAATTGTGCGCGACAGAAACGCTGTTTTTGGCGCCCGGTTTGAGGCCGTTAGTGACAGAGAGAAGAAAAGACTGGAAATTGATTACGGGTTGAAAATAGTAGAAATAGAGAACGGAATATTGAAAGACGCAGGGCTGGAAGAAGGGTTTATTATAACCCATGTAAACAAAAAGCCCGTTTATGAAGTTAATGATTTTAAAAGGGAAATAGGAAATGCGAGGGGAGGAAATTTAGTAGAAGGCGTTTATCCCAATGGAGAATCGGCATATTTTGTTTTTGGTGTTGATTGATTAATTGATAATTGTGAAAAATACCTTTAACAAACTATTAATAATCTTTTTTGGAAAGTCTTCTCCTTGATTGCTAATTATTAATAATCTATATTTGCACGTTTTTAAGGAGAGTTTATGAGACAGCTAAAGATCACAAAATCCATTACCAACCGTGAGAGTGCCTCGTTGGACAAGTATTTGCAAGAAATTGGCAAGGAGGAGCTTATTACTGTTGAAGAAGAAGTTGAATTGGCCCAGCGAATAAAGAAGGGTGATCAGGCAGCTTTGGAGAAATTAACAAGGGCGAACCTGAGGTTTGTGGTATCGGTAGCAAAACAGTACCAAAACCAGGGGCTTAGCTTACCCGATTTAATAAACGAAGGAAACCTTGGCCTGATAAAGGCAGCCGAAAAGTTTGATGAAACACGCGGGTTTAAGTTTATTTCGTATGCGGTCTGGTGGATACGACAGTCTATTTTACAGGCACTGGCCGAACAATCACGTATTGTTCGTTTACCGCTCAACCAGGTCGGATCGCTGAATAAAATTAATAAAGCTTTTTCCAAGTTTGAACAGGAACACGAGCGTAAACCATCACCGGAAGAATTGGCCGATTCACTCGAATTACCAGCCGATAAAGTATCGGATACATTACGCGTATCAGGACGGCATGTTTCTGTTGATGCGCCTTTTGTTGACGGCGAAGACAATAGTCTGCTTGATGTGCTGGTTAACAACGATTCGCCTAATGCCGACCGCACCTTAATACAGGAATCGCTGGCTCGCGAAATACACCGTTCCCTCGCTACACTTACCGAAAGGGAAGCGGATATTATCCGGTTATTTTTTGGAATTGGTTGCCAGGAGATGACCCTTGAAGAAATTGGCGAGCGGTTTGGTCTTACACGCGAAAGGGTGCGCCAAATAAAAGAAAAAGCTATCCGGCGACTGAGGCATACTTCACGGAGCAAATTACTGAAAACGTATTTGGGTTAGATTTATAATATAATGCACTAAAAAAACGGCACGATTTCCCTCGTGCCGTTTTTTATGATCAGTAACCGAAACAGCGTAAAGCTACTGTAAAATACGGCAGCTTTACTTTATCTTGTGAATTCTTCTTTTGCGCTAATCCATTTCAAGAATAGTAAACTCTGTGCGGCGGTTCATCTGATGTTGCTCATCGGTGCAATTAACCCCGTCTTCACATTCGTTTACAAGTTGCGTTTCGCCGTAGCCCGTGGCAATTATTCGATCTTTTGAAATACCCTGCGAAACAATATAATTTACAGCAGATTCAGCTCTTTTCTGGCTTAGCTGGTCGTTGTATTCATCGGACCCGCGGCTGTCGGTATGCGAACCCAGCTCTACTTTCCAACTGGGGTTGTCTTTCATTACTTTTACAAGTTTGTCCAGTTCCGATTCCGATTCCGGTAAAAGTTCCCATTTATCGAAATCATAAAAAATATTTTCCATTTCAAATTTTTGCTGAACTTCTACTTTTTCAATATTTATTATTTCTTTTATAACTCCATACGATTTTCCGGCAGTTGAGAATGTTACAGATTCGTTCATGTAACCCTCCTGTTCAGAGGTTGCAGTGTATTCGGCATCTTTGTTCAATTCCTTGAATACTAATCCATTACCGTTGGTGGTTAAGGTCGTGTTGTCGTTAAATTTAACCTTGACATTGGAAAGCGGATCCCTTGATTCTTTATCCCGTACCAGTAATTCCAGCTCATATTCCCCTTCAAAAAGAACTTTGTAAATATCATCATCTCCTTCACCTCCTGGTTTTCGCGAAGCAAAATACCCAATTTCTTCATTTGGGTGGATCACTAATCCAAAATCATCTTCAGGTGAATTAACCGCTTGAAGATTTTGCGGGGTTGCAAAATCATTTCCCGAGAGCATGGAGTAGTAAATGTCGAGTCCGCCTTTACTGTCTGATTTCCCATTGGAGGCATAAACCAGCATATTTCCTTTAAAAAAGAAAGGAAACATTTCATCTCCGGCAGTGTTTATTTTTGCACCCAGGTTGGTCATTTCGCCCCATTTCCCGTTTTTCCTGACTGCCATATAGATGTCAGTTCCTCCCATTCCTTTATCCGGAATATCCGAGGCAAAAAATAAGGTGTCTCCGGTAACCGAAACGGCAGGGTGCGCAACGGAGTAGGAATTGCTGTTAAACGGAAGTTCACCGTTAGGTTCCCAGCCACTTCCTGATTTTTGTAAAACAATAATCTTCAGCGGAATACTGGCTTTTTGAAATACCACATTTTTAATATCCGGATTTTCGAAATTGCTTATTGTTACAAACAGTTCCCCGGTCTTTTCACAAAAAGATACCGGTCCGGCGTGGTAACCTGCACTCAGATCTTCGAGTTTTAGTTCTTTTTTGTTTTGAATTTGGCCGTTGGCATCCAGAGGAGTAGCGAAAATATTATAAAAAACATCATCGGTTTTACCCTCATTAAGTTTATCGATTTCATCGTCTGTAAAACCTGAAAACCACAGTTCGTCTCCAACGAACGAAAGGCCAAAATCGCTGGCAGGTGTGTTAATTTGTGTTTTTTCAACTCGAGGTGTTACATTTTCCAGAAAACTGGAATTGGTTTGAGCAACCAATAGCAAAGGTAAGATACCCATACAAAATAATAGTGTCCTTTTCATTTTCCCGATTTTTTAAAATTAAAGAGCATTCAATATACTAAATTTTAGGCAAGAAAACCTTATAATCAATAAAAAATATTGAATTAAATAGCCCTTGCCTGCTTAACAAACCGTATGAATTTTGGTTTAGTTTGAAGGAAAAATTAAATAGCAGGGCAGGGGTGGTTTACCTTTTTTCAAGCAGGATAACATTTTCAACATGGTGCGTATGAGGAAACATATCCACAGGCTTCACTTTTGTAATCTTGTAAGAATCATTCAAAAGTGAAACATCGCGGGCCTGGGTGGCCGGATTGCAGCTGATATAAACAATTTTTTGCGGGCCCGTTTCCAGTAATTTGGTAACAACATTGTTGTGCATGCCTGCACGGGGTGGGTCGGTAATTACAACATCGGGGTGCCCGTGTTCAGCAATAAACGAATTGTTCAATACTTCCTTTATATCACCTGAAAAAAAACGGGTGTTTTCAATTTTGTTAATGGAGCTGTTTTCTTTAGCATCGGCTATGGCTTCAGGAATGTATTCAATACCGATTACTTTTTTTGCACTCCGGGCGATAAAGTTGGCAATAGTGCCTGTACCGGTGTATAAATCGTAAACGATTTCATCTCCGGAGAACGAGGCAAAATCCCGTGCAATTTTGTACAATTGGTAAGCTTGTTCCGAATTGGTTTGATAGAAACTTTTAGGACCAATTTTAAATTTTAACCCCTCCATTTCTTCATAAATAAATTCTCTTCCGTTAAAAAGTTTAATATCGAGGTCGGTAATGGTGTCGTTTCCTTTTGGATTAATCACGTAAAGCAGGGAGGTGATTTCAGGAAATTTTTCTTTTATTGCCTGGAGCAAATTAGTTCTTAATTGCTCGTCTTCCCGAAAAAAGGAAAGGATTACCATTGTTTCGTTTTGCGTGCTGGTGCGGATTATTAACGTTCGTAAAAAACCTTTTTTCTCGCGGATATCGAAAAATTCCAACCGGTTGTCCAGGGCATACTGATAGATGAAATTTCTTATTTTATTTGAAGGTTCAGGCTGCAGCCAGCATTTCTCAACATTTATCACTTTGTCGAACATGCCGGGGGCGTGGAATCCCAGGGAATCAGCATTCCCAAATTCTTTGCCTGATGCTATTT
Source organism: uncultured Mariniphaga sp. (assembly GCA_964422335.1). Lineage (GTDB taxonomy): Bacteria > Bacteroidota > Bacteroidia > Bacteroidales > Prolixibacteraceae > CAYRBS01. The sequence continues at coordinate 25,162 of CAYRBS010000002.1, forward strand.
CGGCCGGGGTTAGCCATCTTTTGTTCGAGAATGTAAATTCAAGTTTGTTCCGGTAAAAAGTATCGTTGGCAGATCCTTCAATGGGTGAAATTTCCGGTAAATAAACTTTGCCAATTCGCCGAAGCTGATCTTCAACCTGTTTTTGTTTGTAAGCCAACTGTTTTTTATAAGGAAGGAATTGCCATTTGCAGCCGCCGCAACTTTCAAAATGATCGCAAAATGCTTCAACACGGTCTTTTGAATATTCATGGATTTTTGTGACGATGGCTTCCTGGTAATTTTTTCTTTTTTTTATAACCTGCAGGTCCACCACATCACCGGGTATCACCATTTTTGTAAAAACAACCATTTCGCCAATCCGGGCCAATGCTTTTCCTTCAGAACCGATGTCTTGTATCGTAATTTTTTCGTAGAAAGGTTTTTTTCTTCTTCTTCCCATTTTTTTTCTGCAAATATAGTGTTTACAGGCAATCTGGCGACATTTGTGTTGTTTTTACCATTCCCAATAAAAAAAAGAAATTCCCAAAATGGGAAAATAGATAGTTTCTACCCCCTTCGCTTGCATTTTTATCCGTTATGCACTTTTATTTGAATTACTTTTTTGCGTATATTTGTTATGATTTAATGGTTGGTTTTATTTTCAAAAATAGAACTTAAAAAGGGGAAAGCATCTTCTGTATTTATGATTGGTTTTGTGTTTAGGGGTTTGTAAATCATCAATCATCTTCAAAAAGCGTCCATAGCTTTCCCCTTCCTTTTTTGCCCGCGAGGGCTTTTTTTTTGTCCAAAATCTTACCATGCCCGTTCATCTTTAATCATTATCTTTGGCCGCATTGAAAAGTAGTTTATGATTTCATTAGACAAGGTATATGTTAGCTTTGGCGGATTTGATTTGTTGAAGGATGTGAATTTTTTGATACAAGCTGAGGACCGGATCGGGTTAATAGGGAAAAACGGGGCAGGGAAAACCACTTTGCTCAAACTGATAGCCCGGTTGGAAGAACCTTCTTCCGGTTCAGTCAACCTTCCCAAAGACACCACAATCGGGTACCTGCCGCAACAAATGCAGGTTGCTGACACAAGAAGCCTGGAAGAAGAAACGATTCAGGCTTTTGAGGAGATATTACACATTGAGAATAAACTTTCGAATCTTAATAATGAAATATCCCATTCCCACGATTTCCATTCAGAGGAATATCTTAAAAAATTGGATCAACTTACCGATTTAAACGAACGTTATTCGATACTCGGAGGCGATTCTTACCGGGCCGAAATGGAACAAACCCTGCTGGGGCTCGGTTTTCAACGTACCGATTTCAATCGCCAGACTTCTGAATTCAGCGGGGGGTGGCGAATGCGCATTGAGCTTGCAAAGTTGCTGCTTCAAAATCCCGATATTGTTCTGCTGGACGAACCAACCAACCACCTGGATATTGAATCGATTCAATGGCTCGAAGGTTTTCTGAAACATTATAAAGGAGCTGTTGTGCTGGTTTCGCACGACAAGGCATTTCTCGATGCCGTTTGCAACCGCACGCTGGAAATTTCAATGGGGAAAATTACCGATCAGAAAATGAATTTTTCGGCCTTTGTGAAATGGAAAAAAGAGCAATACGAAATTCAACTGGCTGCTTACCTGAACCAGCAGAAAATGATTGAGGATACCGAAAGGTTTATCGAAAGGTTTAGGTATAAAGCAACCAAAGCAGTTCAGGTGCAATCGCGGATTAAACAACTTGAGAAGCTGGACAAAATTGAAGTAGAGGAAGAAGAAATGTCCGGTTTGAAAATTAAATTTCCCCCGGCTCCCCGTTCGGGCAAAGTGGTGGTCGAGGCGAAAAATATTTCAAAAAAGTACGGTTCTCATTTGGTTTTAAATAACCTGGATCTTACAATAGAAAACGGAGAGAAAGTTGCTTTTGTAGGAAAAAACGGGGAAGGTAAAACAACGCTGGTTCGTATTATTTTACAGCAACTGGCCCACGAAGGAATGTTAAAGCTGGGGCACAATGTGAAAATTGGTTATTTCGCGCAAAATCAGGCGCAGCTTTTAAATGGCGACCGGACCGTGTTTGAAACCATCGATGAAATTGCTGTGGGCGAAGTACGGCCAAAAATTCGCGATATTCTTGGGGCATTTCTTTTTTCGGGCGAAGAGGTGGACAAAAAGGTGAGAGTGCTTAGCGGTGGCGAAAAATCGAGGCTGGCTATGATTCGGCTGATGCTTGAACCGGTAAATTTTTTGGTGCTCGATGAACCCACCAACCACCTCGACATGCAGTCGAAAGAAATTTTGAAAGAGGCGCTCATCCATTTTTCCGGAACCGTAGTAATTGTTTCGCACGACCGTGAGTTTCTGGATGGAATAGTTGATTGTGTTTATGAGTTCAGGAATAAAAATATAAAACAACACCTTGGCGGCATTTATGATTTTCTGCGGAAAAAGAAGTTGGAATCGCTGAAAGAATTGGAAAAGAAAGCGAGACCTGCCGGTTCAATTAAAAAGAACGAGACAGGGCCGGGGAGGAACGGGGCCGGTTTTGAAGAACGAAAAGAAATAAACAGGAATATTTCACGAATGGAGAAAAAAGTTGCTTCCACCGAAGCGGCGATTGAAGCACTTGAAAATGACATTGCGGAAATGGATCGTGTGTTATCATCATCTGAGGTGGTTGAGGATGAATCGGTTTTTGAAAAATACAACAAATTGAAGAAAGAGCTCGAACAAACCATGGAAAGATGGGAAACGGAACACGCTGAATTGGAAAACTGGATATCGAAAAAAAACTGGTAATGAACAAAGAAGACTACATTTTTGGCACAAGGGCGGTGATGGAAGCCATAAAAAACGCACGGCCCATAGAAAGGGTGCTTTTCCGGCAGGGGCTCGATAATGAATTGTTTTCTCAGCTTTTTCACCTGGTGAAAGAAAATAACATTCCGTTTCAGTTTGTACCGGTTGAAAAGATTAACCGGGTTACACGGAAAAACCATCAGGGGGTTTTAGCTTTTTTGTCAGCCGTTGAATTTGCCAACATCGAAACGCTGCTGCCGGGACTGTTCGAAATGGGGCGCGATCCGCTGATTCTGATCCTTGATCAGGTTACCGACGTCCGGAATTTTGGTGCTATTGTACGTACTGCCGAATGTGGCGGGGTAGATGCGATTGTGATTCCCGAAAAAGGGATGGCGCGCATTGGCGCCGATGCCGTAAAAACATCGGCCGGAGCGCTTCATTATGTTCCGGTATGCAAAACAGCCAGTTTGGCAACCACTATTAAGTTCCTGAAAAATTCAGGATTGAAAATTGTTGCTGCAACAGAAAAGTCGAACCGGGTTTATACTTTCGCTGATTTGAATTCTCCGCTGGCCATTGTTATGGGGTCAGAAGAAAAAGGGATTTCCCCTGATATTCTGAACCTGGCTGACGACCGGGTTAAAATTCCTGTTTACGGGAAAATTGAATCGCTGAATGTTTCGGTAGCTGCCGCACTTATGATTTATGAAACCGTACGGCAACGGAATTAATTGTTTACCGGGATAGTCCTTTTAAACGACTCCTCAAGCGAAATGAAGGTTTCGGTACTTGCAATCCCTTTTATTTTTTGGATCTGGTTGCTTAGCATCGTTTTCAAGTGCTCGTTGTTTTTGGCATAAACTTTTATAAAAATGGCATATTGGCCTGTAGTGTAGTGGCATTCAACAATTTCGGGTATCAGCATTAGTTTTTCAACTACCTCCGAAAATAATCCTCCTTTTTCCAGAAAAATACCGATATAACTACAGGTATAAAATTCCACCTTTTTTGGATCAATATAGTACCCTGAACCAATAATCACTTTGAGTTCGATCATCCGATTTACACGTTGATGAACGGCGGCCCGCGAAATACCAACCTCTTTTGCAACATCTTTAAATGGGATACGTGCATTTTGGGTAATAATATCCAGTATCTTTAAATCTACTTTGTCTAAACTATTCCTAAGCGTCATCTTTTGTATTTTTCCACCGGGTTAAAATTATTTATTTGATAGGTACCTGACGTTTAAAATCCATTTCAAGAGACATAAACGTTTCGGTGCGGGCAATTCCTTCAATTTCCTGAAGATTCTCGTCTATTATCTTTTTCAGGTGCTTATTGGTTTTGGTTTGAATTTTTATAAACAAGGCATATTGTCCGGTGGTGTAATGGCATTCTACTATTTCTGGAATTTCGCGCAGGGCCTTAACTACCTGGTTGTGGTATTTGGCCTTTTCGAGGTGAATTCCCATATATGCGCAAGTGTTGTAACCGAGTTTTTGCGGGTTCACAATAAACTCGCTGCCGGATACTACTCCAATATTTAAAAGCCGTTGCACACGTTGGTGAATGGCTGCCCCGGAAACGCCACATTCCCTGGCAACTTCCAGAAAAGGGATACGGGCGTTCCTGGTAATTAATTTCAGAATTTTTTCATCCAGGATGTCAATATCTGCGGCTTGTTCGAGGTAATCTGATTTATTCATTTTCCAAAATTTCTTTTCACTTTCAAATTATAAAACAAAAGTATTAAAAATTTATAATTACTAATCAGGGATGCTTAATAACATAGCATTTCTAACAAATTGTCACAATTTGTCTGATTTTGGAGCTGCTTTTACAGGTGCCGGAGATAAGGTTTTTGAAATGGCATTTGAAATATCTGTACCGGAGGGTTCCTGGAAAACTTTCAGTTCAAATTCCGGAATAACAGCCAGGATGTGATCAAAAATATCGGCTTGTATCGATTCGTAACTACTCCATGCTTTGTCTTTGGAAAAAACATAAATTTCAATAGGAAGCCCTTTTTCAGTTGGCTGGAGGTGACGTACCAGGAATGTCATGTCGTTGTTCACCTTGGGGTGTTGTCTCAGGTACACTTCAAGGTATTTCCTGAAAATGCCGACGTTGGTCTGCCGTCGCCCGCTTATAACATCTTCGTCTGAAATATTGTTCAGTTCGTTGTATTTCCTGATCTCTTTTTCTTTTTCAGTTATATAATCGCGGATAAGCATAAACTTTCCAAAGCGCCCGAGCATTGCTGAGTCGCATAATTTAATGCTGTTTAAATCAATGGCAACCGACCTTTTAATCCTTCTTCCCCCCGATTCTTCCATGCCTTTCCAGTTGGTAAACGACTCGGAAACCATTGCGTATGTGGGGATGGTTGAAATGGTTTTATCCCAGTTCTGAACCTTTACCGTGTTCAGGGTAATGTCGATTACAGGACCGTCGGCGCGGCGGCTGCTCATTTCAACCCAGTCGCCAATTTTCACCATGTTATTTCCCGAAAGCTGAATGGAGGCAACAAACCCCAGGATAGAGTCTTTAAAAATTAATAGCAAAACAGCCCCCATTGCGCCAAGACCGGCAAGCAATACGGTGGGATCACGTCCCAGTAAAATGGCAATGATTAGTATTCCGGATAAGAAAAAGACCAGGATTTTAAAAAGCTGGATGTATCCTTTAATGGGCCTTTGCAGGGCGAACGGGGTTGTGTTGTATATGTCGAGCGCCGCATTAAGAAACGAATTCACCACAAATATGAAAATCAGGGTGAAATAAACCTGTGCCGTCTTGGTAAGAAATCCCGCCAGTGAGAAATAATAATCGCGGGAGAGCATATCCAGCGTTGATTCGTTTAATTCCTTCAATTCATGGTGGATTTCAGGATACGCAAAATCAGCTGCATAATAAAGAATCAGGGCCGGTACCAGGTGGGCGAGGTTCCGGAACGCTTTCCGCTTTATCAGGATATCGTCCCAGGTAGTTCTGGTGCGGCGTGCAATGCGGTTTACAACGCGTAACAAAATTTGCCGGGTCAAAAAATGTCCCAGCCAGGCCAGGAAAATGAGGATTACCAGGGTTGTAAATGCGGCACCGGGTTTGGCAAACGTTGCCAGTTCATCGATTTCACGGAAATTTTCAAGAAAAAATTTATAGAGCGATCTCATTATCTGTTAGCTGATATTTATAATTTAGCCAAAAATAATAAATGCAAATAAATGACACGGAAGTTCCTTGTAATTCTTTTGGTTTTACCCTTGCTTTCTTCAGGGCAGGTAAATTATTCCAGCTATTTTTCATTGAAATCATTGCGGTTCGATTTTTTACTGGGCGGAAATGCTGAGGAAGTAGTGGTGTATCCCGGGCAAATGAAGCAGGAGCCATACTGGGCCGGTTCTTTAACCAACCTGGTAGATACATTTCATTACGGAACTTACCGGTTTTGTGTGTTCGATGCCGGTTCTGACAGTTTATTGTTTTCAAAAGGTTTCAGCACCCTTTTTCAGGAATGGCAAACTACTGCGGAGGCAAAAGAAACGAATAAAACATTTTACCAGGCAGCTGTTTTACCGTTTCCTAAAAAGAAGGTCCGGCTCGAAATTGACGCACGCCAGTGGGAAGGACATTTTAAAACGATTTTCGAAACCGAAATCGATCCTGATGACCATTTTATTCTGAAAGAAGATCCCCTTCCGTTTGACACAATATCTATCGTAGAGAATGGCAACCCCAACGAAAAAGTGGATGTAGTTATCCTCGCTGAGGGCTACACTAGCGAAGAAATGGATAAATTTGAAGCAGATGCCCGGCGTGTTACAGGGTATTTGTTTGAAGAAGAGCCTTTCAAATCGGAAAAAGAAAAATTCAATGTCAGGGCGATTTTAACTCCTTCGGTTGATTCGGGGACCGACATACCCGGCGACGGGGTTTATAAAAATACGTTTTTTAACGCTACGTTTTACACTTTTGACGTGCCGCGTTATTTAACCACCAGCGATATGAAAAGCATATACGATGCCGCGGCCGGTGTGCCTTACGACCATGTGTACGTTTTGGTAAATACCGACCGGTACGGGGGAGGGGGCTTTTACAATTTCCTGAGTATTTGTTCTGCTGACGACCGGCTTACAAAAGAGGTTTTTATCCATGAATTCGGACATGGTTTTGCAGGGTTAGGCGACGAATATTACACTTCATCTGTTGCGTATGAAGATTTTTACAACCTGGAAACCGAACCGTGGGAACCGAACCTGACGACCCTGGTTGAATTTGAAAGAAAATGGAAAAATAAAGTGGCAAATTCTACCCCGGTTCCAACTCCCAGGGAGGCAGAATATAGCAATACGGTTGGCGTTTTTGAAGGGGGAGGGTATATGACCGAGGGAATTTACAGTCCTTATATGGATTGCCGCATGAAAAGCAACTATGCCAAACAGTTTTGCCCGGTATGCGACCAGGCTATACGGAAAATGATTGATTTTCACTGCCAATGAAGAAAACGGGTATGGAGAACCATATCCGTCTGCTGTGTTGTTTTAAGTTTTTACTCCTTTTTCGATAACGCATTGGTTACAAAGTGGGCAACGATCAACCCGATACCCCCAAAGAAGAAGATCATCGTGAAAAAGGCAACTACTTCGTTCACCACACTTGAAAGGGCGTAACCGGTAATAACACCTATGGCTGCGCCAATTAAAAAGATGCCCCATTTTACCAAAGCATATTTTGATGTGGCTGTTTTAAAAATACTTGCATCAGCCCCTTTTTCAATCAGGGCCAGCCTTTCCTTGTTGCGGGTAGTCCAGTAAACATACAAAATGGCAAAAATTGCCAGAAAAAATCCGATGGGTACAAATATTCCTTCCATGATATTCAAATTTAAATTATTTATTTTTCTGCCCTTTGGACGTCACTTTATTCAGTTGGTTACACTATTTTTTAGAATTCTTTTCGATAAATTTGTAACCGGGTAACAAATTCCCCGTCAAAGATAGTGATGGAAAAAAAAGACGATAATTATTACATTGAAAAAGTGATAAACGGGCAGACTGGTTATTTTTCCTATCTTGTAGAAAAATACCAGGACATTGTTTTTTCCATCGCACTTAAAGTTCTTAAAAATCGTGAAGACGCTGAAGAAATGGCCCAGGAAAGTTTTGTGAAGGTTTACAAATCGTTGCATACTTTTAAAGGGAAAGCCAAATTTTCGACCTGGGTGTACCGGATTACGTATAATACATGTATTTCGGAAACCCGCAAGAAAAAACACTACTTTACTTCTACGGACGATGTGCAGATTTCCGATGAAGCGGAAGAAATGAACCTGGACGGCATTCCGGAAGAGAATCGCGAGAAGTATGTAAGGGCTGCACTGGAGAAACTTCAGGAAGATGAATACACGCTGGTATTGTTGTATTATTTTGAAGAACAATCAATAGACGAGATTAGCAAGGTAACCGGGCTAACACCCAGCAATGCGAAAGTAAAATTACACAGGGCTCGAAAAAAGCTCTATACGATATTAAACGATATGTTGAAAGAAGAATTATATACCATATTATGAAGACGTTTGAAGAGGATAAGAAATTGGGGCAATTGCTTAGAAGCGCAAGGCCGGAATCACCGGGGAGAGGTTTTTCTTCCCGTGTAATGGATCGTATTTTTGAAGAACAATACGGCCTGGAACAGGTAAAACAGCAACCGGTTCTTGGCAGGGGATTTTGGATCATCCTGGCACTCTTTGCTGTTTTGTTGGGGGCTTTTGTTCTTTTGTCGGGAGGTGGCCAGGAAGCAAATACTGCACCTGCATTGTTACCCGATGTGAATACCGATGCTGTTATGACGGGTTACCGGTCGTTTTTCGAAAAGCTGGGCGGATTGCCTGCCAGCGTTGCCGGTATTCTAATGGCATCATCGCTGCTTATTTTCCTCGAAAGGTTTTTGGGATCACGCAGCCACGTGCTAACCTGAAAACGGACATAGAAATTATCAGTGAGAATCCTGGCCCTTTGGTTGGGATTTTTTTTGTGGATTAATAACAAACTTCCGGCACCAGGTACTTGCCAACATACTTTTCAACTCCTTCTTCAAGGCTGGTGAAAGGTTTTGTATAGCCAATATCCCTGAGTTTTTGAATTTCAGCCTCGGTAAAGTACTGGTAGCGCCCCCGCAAATCAACCGGGGTGTCAATAAATGAAATTTCCGGATTCATGTGCAGGCTGTTAAAAACGGCATTCGTTAAATCGAGGAATGAGCGTGCTTTTCCGGTCCCCACGTTGTAAATTCCCCGATTTTCCTGGTTGTGCATAAAAAACATCATCACCTCAGCAATATCATCCACGAAAATAAAATCGCGGCTTTGTTCTCCATCTTTGTATTCTTTATGGTGCGAACGAAAAAGTTTCATTTTGCCGTTTTCCTGAATGGTTTTAAAGGCATGTATTACAACCGACGCCATCCTGCCTTTGTGATATTCGTTGGGGCCGTACACGTTGAAAAATTTTAATCCGGTCCAAAACGGTGGGGTCCGGGTTTGCTTAAGCGCCCACACATCAAAATCGTGTTTCGACCAACCATACAGGTTCAGGGGCCGGAGGTTTGAAACGTTGCTGTGGGAATCGGAAAATCCTACCTCTCCGTTTCCATAAGTGGCCGCCGACGATGCATAAAGCAATGGTACCTCTATTTCAGAACAGATATTCCAAAGTCTTTGTGAATAAATTAAATTCAGTTGCTGATACAAATCGGGTTCCTGGCCAACCGTATCGGTGCGGGCACCCATGTGAAATATAAAATCCACTTCCGTGGCATGTTTTATTAGCCACTTGAAAAAATTATCCCTGTCGATAATTTTTTTGTATTTCTTGTTAAAAAGGTTTACATCCTTTGATGGGTCGTCGAACCGATCAACCAAAATCAGGTCGTTGTAACCTGCCTGGTTGAGCTTCCCTGCCAAATAGCTGCCGATAAACCCGGCGGCTCCCGTTATTACTATCATGCTAACTTAATGGTTTAATTTGGTACAGCATATTGTCCGTTTTCTCCGGATAAGTTGATGTTTGTAAAACTTTCTTACAAACTATTTATTGTTTTACAAGAAAATTTATTCTTTTGAAACGGCGCAAAATTAAAAAAAATGACCGGCAAATGTAATGAGATTGTTGTGTTCTTGTAAAAGCTTCATTTTTAAAAGGTCATTCACGCCCATTGTCTGAAAAAAAGTTAATCTTTGTATGAATTTTAACAACGGCAAAAATGTGTACACCAGAAATTAATAACTCCAACGTTTACGAGAAAATTGAAGTATATGACGAAAGTGTAACGGAGGGACTTTCACAAAACTACCAGGATATTCTGCAATTGCTGGGTGAGGATATTGCGCGCGAAGGGCTCGATAAAACGCCCGAACGGGTAGCCAAATCGATGCAGTTTTTGTTGCAGGGTTATAAAATTGATCCGGTTGAAATTTTACAATCGGCCATGTTTAAAGAAGATTACCGCCAGATGGTTATTGTAAAAGATATTGAAATTTATTCGTTGTGCGAGCACCATCTCCTGCCGTTTTTTGGGAAAGCGCATGTTGCCTATATTCCCAACGGTACTATTACCGGGTTGAGTAAAATTGCCCGCGTGGTAGATGTTTTTGCCCGCCGCCTTCAGGTGCAGGAACGGCTGACTTCTCAAATAAAAGAGTGCATTCATGATACGTTAAAACCCCTCGGGGTGGCAGTTGTTATCGAAGCACAGCACTTGTGTATGCAAATGCGGGGAATTCAGAAACAGCATTCCATTACCACAACCTCCGATTTTACGGGTGCATTTCAGAAAAATGCCACCCGCGATGAGTTTATTAAGCTCATCAGTACCAAATTCAGTTGATTTTTTTTACAGGAAATCAAGACAAACCGGCGCAGGCAGCTCCAACTCTTTACCTGTAAATTCAGGAATGCCACTTTCTGGAGGTATCCTGAAAACCACAATGTTTCCGCTATTCTGATTAGCAACCAGCAAAAATTTACCATCGGGGCTAAGAGTGAAATTTCTTGGCCAGTCTCCCCGGGTTGAAACAGATGTTTGCCAGTCGAGCCGTTGTGTTTTGTTATCAATTTTATAAACGGCAATGGAATTGTGCCCCCTGTTTGAGCCATACAAAAATTGTCCGTCGGCAGATACATGTATGTCAGCACAGTAGTTTTCACCCTTGAAGTCTTTCGGCACAGTGGAAACGGTTTCCAGCTCTTCCCAGGTTTTTCCGCTTTTTCGGAACGAGGAAATGGTGGAATTCAGTTCATTTATAACATAAATCACTTTTTTGTCAGGGTGGAAATCAAAATGCCGTGGACCGGCACCTGGTGCTAGCCTGACAAATGATTGTTTGCCAGCCACGAGTTTCTCTTTTTTCAGGTCGAAAATATTTAGCCGGTCAGTTCCCAAATCCGCACTAAATACCTGGCGGTCATAGGGCGAAAAACGTATTGAGTGGGCATGTGGCGCCTTTTGCCGGGCTTTGTCGGGGCCCGATCCTTTGTTTTTTATGGTGGAGCCGGAAGGTTCCAGGCCGCCGTCATCGTTCACCTTGTAAAGCGAGGTGGTGCCGCCCCCGTAAGTGGCAATGGCCACAAATTTTCCATCAGACGAAATATCTACATGGCACGGACCTGAGCCATTTGAAACCTGTTTGTTGATAAATTGTAAATCGCCATTTTGCTGAATCCGGTAAGCATTCACATATCCGCCCGAGGCTTCAATATCGGCGGGGGCCCGGGTTACTGCATAAAGAAATTTCTTATCGGGTGAAACTTTCAGAAACGAAGGATTATCAATCCCTTTGAAAATCTTCTCCAGGGATATCTCTCCCGTTGAATCATCAAAATGGCAAAGGTAAATACCCTCGGCACCCTCGGAAGTAAAGGTTCCAACATAAATTTTTTCTGTGCTGTTTTCTTGTGCTACTGCAGGAGTGAGCCATACGAACAATAAAATTGGGATAAAAAAATGAGTCATAGTACCTGTTTTTTGTTCTTAAGTTACAAAAGAGTTGGCTCTAATTTGAACATTTTTTTGTATTAAACGCTATTTAATGGTAACTTTTTACCTTTAAATTTTAAAATGAATGGATTATGAAAACACTACTTTTTAGTTTAATACTCGTTTTTATTTCAGGACTGGGTACTTTGAATGCCCAAAAACTGGAAAAAGTCTGGGAAACCTCTGCTGAATTAAAAACGCCGGAATCCGTGCTTTTCGATGAAGATTCGGATGTAATTTACGTGGCGAACATTAACGGGGATCCTTCTGAAAAGGATGGCAACGGGTTCATCAGTATTTTAAATGACGATGGGAGCGCGAAGGAATTGCATTGGGTGAAAAACCTGAATGCCCCTAAAGGGATGGCCCTTCATGAAGGAAAACTTTATGTTTCTGATATCGACCAATTGGTTGAAATTGATGTTAAAAGCGGCAAGGTATCGAATAAATACGATGCGCCCAATGCCGTTTTTTTGAATGATGTGGCTGCCTGTATGAACGGGATGGTTTTTGTTTCTGACACCCGGACGGCAAAAATTCACGTCCTTCACCAGGGCGATTTTTCCGTTTGGATGGAAGGCGAACCATTTGAAACGCCCAATGGCCTGTTTACCGAGAAGGGAAAACTTTTTGTGGGAGATAAAAATGTTTATGAAGTGGATGTTAAAACAAAAGAGGTGAAAGAAATTATTGGCGATGCAGGTGGTGTGGACGGACTGGAAAAAAATAACCAGGGTGAATTTGTTTTTTCCAACTGGCCTGGCAGGGTATTTATTCACAGGAACGGGAAAAATATAAAACTGCTGGATACTACAGAACAGGAAATTAACACGGCCGACCTTGATTTTTCCCTGAAATTGGATTTGGTTTTGGTGCCTACTTTTTTTGATAACCGGGTTGTGGCTTACAAAATTGTTAATTAAATTGGCAAAAAATTAGTTGGAATAATATTTAAACCGAAAAGCATATGGAAGAACCAAAAATTGCAGCAAAATTTCCTAAAATGGTAACCCTTGAGCCGGGATCGTATTACTGGTGTGCATGTGGAAAAAGTGATAACCAACCCTTTTGCGATGGTTCGCATAAAGGGTCAGAATTTACTCCAATGGCCATTGAGGTGGAAGAGAAAAAAGAAGTTTGGCTTTGCCAGTGCAAACGCTCCAAGAACAAACCGTATTGCGACGGAACGCATCGTGAGTTATAAAAAAAAGGATGTCCAATTAATCATTTCTGCATTTTGGACATCCTCTTCTGTTTAATTTCTTTTGAAATATTCTTTCCCCGCATTGCAAATAGGACACCGGTAATCGTCGGGTAAATCCTCGAAAGGTGTTCCGGGAGGTATTCCGGCAGTGGGGTCACCTTCTTCCGGATCGTATTGAAATCCGCAAACGGTGCATGTAAAAGTATCCATGCTGCTTTCTTTTGCGGTTTCTTCCTTTTTTTTCTCCGGAGCCTGTTCCTTCTCAGGTGTTTTCTCTTTTTCCAGTTTCTCTTTTTCAATATAGGTAGGAGAATTTTTGGGCGACAGCATTTTGTATTTTTCGCGGTAATAGGCATACGTAAGTGGGTCGTCGTCTGAAATCAAATCGCTGTCCTGTACTTCGCCAACAATCAATATGTGCGAACCAACATCCATTGTGGAAACGACTTTGCAATCGAACCAGGCCATCGACGAATCCAGAACAATGGGTGCCCCGGTTACCGCGGTTTTGGTTTCCACGTTCCTGAACTTGTCAATATCGGTACCCGACATAAACCCAAACTCCCCGATGAGCGACGTGTTGGCATCCTTTTTTAATACCGAGATGGAAAAAATCTTACTTTGCAAGATTTTTTCAACCGATGCATTTTTTTTATGGCAGCTAATGGCAATTTGCGAAGGATCGGAAGTAACCTGAAAAACCGTATTGCCAATGTAACCTGCATTTTCGCCGTTGAAACGGGTTGTGATAATGTACAAACCGTAAGATAATTTGTGAAAAGCTTTGTATTTCAT
>CAYRBS010000003.1:0-17527 GCA_964422335.1 uncultured Mariniphaga sp.
CTGCTTCATTGGAACGAATAAAATTACGAGGAAATTATTACATTTAAACAATGTAAAAATAACCGTTGTTTAAATAAACAAAAACTTATGAAGAAGCTTCTCATAATTATTGTTTTGGGATTATTTATTTTTTCAGCTTGCAGGCAGAAGTCTGAAAGAAGCAGGCGTGGGGACGGAGATAATACAGAAATGATTGAGAAAAAAACCCTGCAGCAAATTAAACAAGAAGGAAAACTAAGGGTACTTACAACATACAGTGGCACCAGTTATTTTTTATACCGGGGCCAACCCATGGGTTTCGAATACGAATTGTTAAAACGTTTTGCCGATCATCTTGGAGTGGAACTTGAGATTATCGTTTCACAAAACATCGACAACCTGTTAACTGAACTGGGTACAACCGATATAGATTTGGTAGCTCATGGAATAACAATTACATCCGACCGAAAGGAAAAGGTGAATTTTACCGACTACCTTTACCTCACCCACCAGGTATTGGTGCAAAAAAAACCCGATAACTGGCGCAACATGAAATGGAGCGCCATTGAAAAACAACTGGTTCACGATGCCATCGAGCTAATTGGCGATACGGTATCGGTGCGGCAAAATTCATCCTATCACAGAAGGTTATTGAATCTATCCAAAGAAATTGGAGGGGAAATTTATATCGATACGCTGGCTGGCAACCTTTCTACCGATGAAATTATAAAAATGGTGGTGGACGGTAAAATTAAATACACCGTGGCCGATGATAACATTGCAAGCATCAATGCCTCGTACTATCATATTTTAGACATCGATGTACCCATTAGTTTTTCCCAGCGAATTGCCTGGGCTGTCAGTCCAAAATCGCCCCAGCTCCTGGATGCCGTAAACAACTGGCTGAAAGAGATGAAAGACGAAGTGGACTATTATGTTATCTACAACAAATATTTCAAAAACAGGCGGGATTTCCGGAAACGGGTACAAAGCGAGTTTTACAGCCTAAGCAACAACAGTATCAGCATGTACGACGATCTTATTAAAGAAAACGCCCAAAACATTGACTGGGACTGGCGGCTGGTTGCATCGCTCATTTACCAGGAATCGAGGTTCGATCCACAGGCCAGTTCATGGGCCGGTGCAGGCGGTCTGATGCAGATAATGCCCGCCATGAAAGAAGATTTGGGGGTTAACGATCGCTCGGATCCCGAACAAAGTATCGAGGGTGGAACAAAATACCTGAAACGGTTGTGGAATTATTTTGAAGAAGTGGAAGATTCTGTTCAGCGAATAAAGTTTACCCTGGCTTCGTACAATTGTGGATATTATCATGTACTGGACGCCCGGAAACTGGCCGAAATGAACGACCTGGACAAAAACCTGTGGGATGATAACGTGGCAGAAATGATCCTGAAACTAAGCTATCCCGATAATTACAACAAGCCTGGTATAAAATATGGATATGTCAGGGGAATTGAACCCTATACCTATGTGGAACAGATATTTGAAAGATACGATCACTACAAGCAGTTTATAGACATCTGATAGCTGTCCGGGTTGTTTTTAGTTTGTAAACTCCCCTCCTGAATTTATTGGTTTTCGGGTTTTTAACTCGCACAAACTCACTTTTCCTCTTCTTTTTCACATCGTTTAAAAGAATTCGGTTCACTTTTCGTTTAAAAACATCAAAGCTAAGATCATTCGCCTCAAAAAGATTGTTGTTCATGTTGAAAATGTGCCTGGCGATATGCTTCACGTGCAGCCCTTCTTTTTTTGCTTTTTTGTCGGATAAAATGATACGTATCGATTCTTTGAGTTTCATGCAGACTTGGTTTTGGATTCTTTCAAAAACCCCAGCTTTTCGCGGCATTTTATACAAAAATGGGGTTTCTTTTGATCCACATCTTCAATGTAGGTACTCGACCTCATCACGCACGCAGGTGATAAGCAGTGGATTAAACCGAAAGTGTGCCCCAGTTCGTGAATTACTTCTTTGCGGAATCTTTCAAACAGCAACTCATTATCGCGTTTCAAGCCATAGAGTTCGTTTTTCAGCCTGTAAAGCGAAACAATTCCTGCATTCCCTTTAAAAATGGCCTGTCCGAAAATATAAGTAAGAATAGGGATAAACAAATCGACCCGAAAAAGCCCGATCGCCTTCACGGTATCGGAACTGTATTCTGAATGAATGTACCGGATAAGTTCATTCCCGTCGTATTGTCTGCGGGCCGGATCGTAATATTTCGACAGACCTTTGTAATTCACCTCAACAGCTACATCCAGCCCAAATTCGGCTTTTACGGCGGCAGCTATTTTTTCAAGAAAATCCTTGTCAAACTGCCCAAATGAGATGATTAAAATACGTTGTTTATCCAAAAAAATAAAGTTTACAGATAAATTGAAAACTCAACTTTTACCACCATACCCAGAATTTTTCCCGGTGCAGGAAAAAAGGTTTTCACCCTTTTCCTTTTCCCTTTTTCAGGTTATATTTTTTAATCTTATTGTAAAGAGTCACCCGGTCCACCTTCAGCACCTTTGCCGAGCGGCTGATATTCCAGTCAAACTTATTAAGGGTTTGAAGGATATGCTTTTTCTCAAGGTCGTGCAGGCTTTCGAAGGAGTTGCTGGGAGTACTGGTGCCCAGCGGCAAATCTTTCAACCTGATTTCTTTTCCATTTCCCACCACAATGGCACGTTCAATCATATTTTCGAGTTCGCGCACATTCCCCGGGAAATCATATTGCTCCAGGCGTTTCAAAGCGGCGGGTTCAATGGAAATAACATCGCGGCTCATGGAAGTGCAATACTTTTTTATAAAATGGTTTACCAGCATGGGGATATCACCGGTCCGCTCGCGCAGGGGAGGAATTGCAATATTCACCACATTCAGGCGGTAGTAAAGGTCTTCGCGAAATGCCCCCTCCTCCACCATTTTTTTCAGATCGCGGTTGGTAGCGCAAATCACACGGAAATCAGACTTAATCTCTTTGTTTCCCCCAACGCGCACAAACTTTTTCGACTCCAGCACACGCAACAGTTCAATTTGCATTTTACTTGAAATGGTAGCAATTTCATCTAAAAAAATCGTACCGCCATCGGCTATTTCAAACCGCCCTTTACGATCGAACATGGCGCCGGTAAATGCTCCTTTTTCGTGCCCAAACAGTTCGCTTTCCAGTAAATCTTCAGACAAAGCCCCGCAATGAACGGTTACCAGCGGGAAAAACTTCCGCGACGAATTGGAATGAATGGCCCGGGCAATTAGTTCTTTTCCCGTTCCGCTTTCGCCGGTAATTATTACAGAAGAATTGGACTGGGAAACGTTTTCAACTTCTTTTAACACTTTAACCATCGCCTCGCTGTTTCCCACAATATCCTCTATGTTTTCAAGGGTAACAATCTTGTTTTTCAGGGCTTCGTTCTCGGCCCTCATCTCAATCTGGCTGGCTGCATTGCGTATTAAATGCGACAGGTCATCGGGATCGAATGGTTTTGTAATGTAATCGTAAGCCCCGTCTTTTAATGCCTGCACCGCGGTCTCCACCGAGGCAAAGGCAGTCATGATGATTACAATGGCCTCAGGATTCAGCATTTTAATCCGCCGGTGCATTTCCATCCCGTCCATGCCGGGCATTTTGATGTCGGCAAGGATAATATCGAAACTCCCGGATTCCAGCATCAACAATGCTTCTTTGGCATTTTCAGCACACTCAACATGGAAACCGTCTTCTACAAACCAGTTGTAAAGCGAATCCCTGACTGATTCCTCATCATCAACAATTAAAAGTGAAATTTTATTTGCCATTATTAATTAATTAGGTTTTTACCAATGGGATTATTACCGACATGGTGGTTCCTTTTCCCGGCTCCGACTCCACATCTACTTTCCCCTTATGGCTTTGAACAATTCCGTGAACAATGGCCAGCCCCAGCCCAATGCCGCTTGAGTTCCGTTTGGCAGAGAAAAAAGGCTGAAAAATATGGGGAATGTCTTCGGGTGAAATTCCCACGCCATTATCAATTATATCAAGTTTTATATGCCCCTCGTCAGGATTACTGGTTCTTATAATGATTTCGCCGTTCTCTGTAACTGCCTCCGATGCATTTACAAGCAGTGCAACACATACCTGTTTTATCTGGTTTTCGTTGCAGTAAATCATGTCCGATGCGGCGCCAAAATCAGTATAAAAATGAATATTTGCCATTTTCATCTGGTGTTCAATCAGCTCATAGGTTTCCTTTAAAATATGATGGAGCCGCATGTTTTTAAAATCTTCCTGGTCTTTTCTTGAAAAGTCCATTAATCCTTTTACAATTTCACCACATCTCTTGGTTTCTGCCTCAATCACTTTTAAATGTTTCAGCAAATTGCCTGATAAGCCGGGATCCAAATCCATGCGGTTAATTTTTTTGGAAACCAACTTTGAATAGGTTAAAATACTCGAAAGCGGGTTATTTAGTTCGTGCGCAACCGAGGAAGACAATTTGCCGAGTGATGCAATCCGCTCAATGTGAATCAATTCATTCTGAATTTCAGAAATTTCTTCCGATTTTTTCTGAACTTTATATTCCAGCTGATGCGACCAGTTTTCAAGTTCCCTGTTGGCCGAATCAAGGTTATCGAGCATATTATTGAAAGCCACAGAAACCATTTTCATATCGTCCAGCAGGTTGGGCCTGATTTCCAGCCGCCGCTTCCGGTCACCTTTCGACACAGCCTGGCTGGCGGTTATAATCGCATTTAAAGGCTTCCTGATTTTATTATTGGTGAAAAATATTAAAAATGAAACCAGGATAAACGTTGTTAATGCAGCCATAAGAAAGAACTCGCCCGATGATTTGGAAACGGCCGAATCGAGCGATTCCAGCGGAACTTTTATAATCAGGGAACCGAGCACTTTTTCGTCGGGGCTGTGCGCATGGCACGAACTGGTGTAGCATGATTCCTCATTCAGGATGGGCGAACGAATTAACAATTGGCGGTGGCCTTCGTTGGTTTCGCTCATGCTGCAGGCGCTTTGATAGTCGATAATCCGGTAAGTTTTCTCTGTTCCCGGGAACATCGTATCGAAATCGGTGTGGCAACTTATACAGTCCGGGTTGCTGGTTCCCAGGCTGTCAGAAAAATAGGAGGTGTAAACCAGCTCACTTTCATTGTCATACAAATTCACCTCATCTACCCCCGACATCGTATTGATAGTCTCCAATGTACTCTGCAGGGCCTCATTGTCGTTTTTCAGCATGGAATAATACAACGAACCTTCAATAATGGAACCAATATCGTTCCCCCGCTGCCGGATGACGGTATCGAGGTATTCTCCGTAAACCGAGTTAAAAATAGCGCCAAAAGCAATAAACAGGAAAAACGACAGGATGGCAATAATATAAACCACACGGGCGTATATAGACGATTGGAACCGTAAGTATTTATAAACAAATGCCTTTAGTTGATTTTTAATTTTATGTGGCTTTTTCAATAAATCCATTCCGCTTTTACTTTACAGGAAATTTGACAGCAAATTTGATGATTATAATTGTGCGCAAATTACAAAAAGAAGCGTTGTCTTTCCTGATTTGCCTGCAATCTTTAAAACATATTCTGATGTTCGTGTACGACAAAATTGCTTCATTTAACCGGCCCGGTGTATCCACTGCGTTTCATGAATCGCTGGCCGTCAGTTAATAACCAGCCTGCAAAATCGGTTAAAGTCCCGTTTTCCCCGGAAGCAGCAATTACCGTATAAATATCGCGCACCAGCGCCTCCGGGTATTTACCCAGCCCGGCGCCGCGTTTAAAATCTTCCGGACTGGCATAAATATTCTCCGTAAAATCGATGGCCCCGTTTCCGTCCTGGTCAAGCGGCAGAAGTTTGATGTTTTCTGCCAACCCCTGTTTGCGGGCGTCCAGCACATCGGTGAGCCAGCAAAACCCGATGGCGTAACGATCATCCTGAACAGCGGCAACCAGGTCTTTTGACGGGCGGGCTGTCAGTTTTTTGAACCGGACAGTATCAACCTTCAGAAATGCCGACAATGCGGCCCGGACGGCAGGCTCGTCAGCCACAAAAAATGGAACAGCAACCTCCTCATCCTTGCCGGTCAGATCGCCCCAATTAACTGCTCCCTCCTGCTGAAATAACTTTGCCAGCACATCGGGCGAAACCCCTCTTCTATCCATCAAATCAGCAAATGGGTTTTGCGCATTTATAACGGGCACGATAAAATTGCGGCCGATTAACAAGTTTAAAAACGAATCCGTTTCGGCTAAATTAACTTCCCGCCCGGTAAAACCCACGTCCATTGCTTCCCCTGCCTTATCCTCCAGTTCAGAAGCACCCACCCGGCGAACCTGGAATTCGGTACCGGAGTATGTCGCGGAAAATGCTTCAACCAATGTTTTTGAAAGGTTGTACAATTCACGGGTGCTCAAAACAGTGAGGGTATCTTTTTGAGAATTATGGGAGTCGGCATGTGAAATGTAATTGATGAAACTGAAAAAAATCAGTAATCCAACCGTTAAAGACTTCTTATATTCCATTCTGCCATCCTGTTCAAACTAATAATTTTCAATACCTTAAAATGAGAAACACACTCAACAAATCTGTTAATACGCAAATTCGATGAAGTTCCCCAGTCTCCGGTATTTTTCGTACATTTTTTTATATTTCGCAACATTTTCGGGAATGGGCCGGTATTCGGATTCAATACCCCCGCCCATTTTTTTCTGTGCCTCGGCTGTTGTGGAATAAATTCCGGCAGCAACAGAAGCCGCCATGGCCGATCCCAGCGCACAGGCCTCTTCCGAACGGGCAACCTTTATGGGCATGTCCAGTACATCGGCCACAACCTGCATCACAAACGGCGATTTTTTTGCCACCCCACCCAGCGCAATCACACCGTCGATACGGACACCTTCCGACACAAAACGGTCGTTGATTGCTTTGGAACCAAACGCGGTAGCTTCCACCAGTGCCCGGAAAATACGGGGAGCATCCGACCCCAGGTTCAGTCCGGTAATTGCACCTTTCAGGTTTTGGTTTGCATCCGGGGTGCGGCGCCCGTTCATCCAGTCGAGTGCCACAATTCCGCTTTCTTCCAGTGGAATTTTTTCTGCTTCCTCACTTAACTTCGCAATAATTTTGTCCGAAGTCTCTTCAATCAATTTATCGCGGGTGGATTCGTCCACCAGTTCGGTATTGGCCAGGATGTTGGTAAGCGGCCACTCCAGCACCTGTTTAAACCAGGCGTAAATATCGCCAAAAGCCGATTGTCCGGCTTCCAGGCCCAGCATACCGGGAATAATAGAGCCATCCACCTGGCCACAAATGCCTTCCACCAGTTTATCGCCCACTTCATCCATTGGTGCAATAAGCATATCGCAGGTGGAAGTTCCCATTACTTTCGACAGGTAGTAAGGTTCAATTTCTGCCCCCACCGCGCCGAGGTGGGCATCAAATGCACCAACGCCCACGGTAACATCCCCGGGGAGGCCCAACTTTCCGGCCCATTCCTGCGACAGTTTCCCTGCTGCCACATCGCAGGTAAAGGTTTCCTTGTACAAACGTTCGCGGAGGCCGGCCAGCATTGGATCCAGTGCAGAAAGGAACTCCTCGGAGGGCAACCCGCCAAACGCCTCGTGCCACATAGCTTTATGGCCGGCTGCACAACGGCTGCGTTTCAGCGTTTTCGGATTTGTGTTTCCTGTCAGGAGAGCCGGAATCCAGTCGCAATGCTCCACCCACGAATAGGCAGCCCGCAGAACGCCGGCATCTTCACGCAGAATGTGCAAAATTTTAGCCCAGAACCATTCGGAGGAATAGATACCCCCTTCGAATTTGGTAAAATCAATGTCCCAGGCTTTTGCCAGTTCATTGATTTCCTCTGCCTCTTTTACAGCTGTATGATCTTTCCACAACACAAACATTGCATTTGGGTTGTCTTCAAATCCCGGAGTCAGCGACAACGGTGTACCTTTTTCGTCCACAGCCACGGGAGTGGAACCGGTAGTATCAACCGAAATACCCGCAATATTATCAGCCACGTGCGGGGGTGCTTGCTTCAGGGCTTCCGTTACAGTAAATTCCAGCCCTTCCAGGTAATCCTTTGGGTGTTGCCTGAACCGGTTAGACGGGGCGTCGCAAAAAAGCCCCTGTTTCCAGCGCGGGTAATTATAAACTGCCGTGGCCACTTCTTCTCCGGTTTCCACATTAACAATTAACGAACGGACCGAGTCGGTTCCGTAATCTAATCCGATGGTATATTTTGCACTCATTTTAAAGAATTTATTTTTGTCCGTAATAGGCATCCTTGCCGTGTTTCCTGAAAAAATGTTTACCGAGCAACGCGCTTCCCATGGTGGCGTCCGGATTAATCACCAGCGAATGAAAGGCCATTTTGGCTACCTCTTCCAGGACAACCGCGTTGTGTACAGCGTTGTGTGCATCGGTTCCCCAGGAAAAAGGTCCGTGGTTGTTCACCAAAACCCCCGGCACCTGGTCGGGGTTCAACTCCCTGAACCGCTCCACAATCACTTTCCCTGTTTCCTGTTCATAATTGTATTCAATTTCATCGCGGGTCATTTTCCGGGTACATGGAATCTCGCCAAAAAAATAATCGGCATGGGTGGTTCCCAGCGCCGGAATGCCTTTGCCGGCCTGCGCCCAGCTTGTAGCCCATGCAGAATGGGAATGCACTACCCCGCCAATGTTTTCAAACTGCCGGTACAACACCAGGTGGGTAGGTGTGTCGCTCGATGGTTTTAACGAGCCTTCCACTACCTGCCCGTACAGGTTCAGCACAACCATGTCTTTGGGTTTCATCTGCTTATACGACACACCGCTTGGTTTAATCACCACCAGTCCATTTTCACGGTCGATGCCGCTTGCGTTTCCCCAGGTGAAAATTACCAGTCCGTGTTTTACCAGGTCGAGGTTGGCCTGATAAACCTGTTCTTTCAGTTGCTCCAGCATATAATTGGTTGTTGATTGATAAAGAAGTAAAAATAACACTTAACTTTTATTTTCAAAAGCATGCTGCCTCTCTTTTTCTGCGCACCAAAAAAGGCCCGGCAAAATGCCAGGCCTTCGTACCTCTCCAAATCCTCTTATTTGTTCCAATTAATTATCCAATTTTGATTTCAACCGGTGATTTTTCAACAGCTTCCTCTTTTTTGGGAAGCACCAGTCCTAAAATACCATTTTCGAAATGGGCGTTAATATTTTCTGCATCCACCGATTTCGGTACTTTAAATTTCCTTTCGAAGTTGTAAACATCGAATTCGCGGTGTTCATACTTATATTCTTCTTCTCCTTTTTCTTTTTCTTCAGGAAGTTCTACTTTCACTGTCAGTATATTTTCCTGGTAGTTCAATTGCACATCTTCTTTTCTGAAGCCGGGAAGAAGCAATTCGAGCCTGAATTCTTTGTCTGTTTCGAAAATGTTGGTAGCTGGTTTACAACTGCAATCTTCTTTGTAACTTTCGTCGTAATCGTTTCTTAAAAGATTATTAAACAACTCATCTACCAAATTTTGGTTAACAGAATGGTGCGGATTGTGAAATCTTACTAAATTCATTTTTTTTCCTCCTAAACTTTATTTTTAATTTATTTTTTTAATTCTCTGTGATGGAATTGTCAATTCCTGTTCCAGAAATAAAACCAGGACAAAAATGAACCTGCAACCACGGCGCCATGCCATTGTGTCTTAGATAATCCACAAGAAGCAGACCATTTGTCATGATATACACCCATCTACCTATATGTATGTTTAACATTAGTCGCTTTAAACGAAGGCAACTAATGCAGCCAGCGGTTGAAAAAAAGTTATTTTTGCAAAAACAATTTTTATGCGAATAGACATTATAACGGTTTTGCCTGAAATGCTGGAGAGCCCGCTGAATCACTCCATTGTAAAACGGGCACAGGACAAAGAACTGGTTGAAATACATGTTCACAACCTGCGCGATTATTCAGACGATAAACACCGGAGGGTGGACGATTACGCTTTCAGTAAAGGCGCCGGGATGGTAATGGCTATCGGGCCCATTGAAAAGGCCATTGAATCGCTCCGGAAAGAACGGGATTACGACGAAATTATTTTCACCACCCCCGACGGACAGCTTTACAACCAGCAAGAAGCCAACACCCTATCGCTGAAAAAAAACATTATTATTCTTTGTGGCCACTACAAAGGAGTGGATCAGCG
This sequence comes from uncultured Mariniphaga sp., assembly GCA_964422335.1. GTDB lineage: Bacteria > Bacteroidota > Bacteroidia > Bacteroidales > Prolixibacteraceae > CAYRBS01. The sequence goes on from CAYRBS010000003.1 coordinate 10,189, forward strand.
TGTACGTGATCATTTCATAACCAAAGAAATTTCCGTTGGCGATTATGTACTGACCGGTGGTGAGCTTGCTGCGGCAGTTATTACCGACAGCGTGGTGCGGTTGCTCCCCGGGGTACTTTCCGATGAAACCTCTGCCCTCTCCGACTCGTTCCAGGACAACCTGCTCAGTCCTCCGGTTTATACGCGTCCGGCAGAATACAAAGGAATGAAGGTGCCCGAAATATTACTCAGCGGCAACGACCGGCTGGTTGACGACTGGAAACTTCAACAGTCCATTGAACGCACCAAAAAACTACGCCCCGATCTTTACAAAAAACACACTTCTGAAGAATAAACTCCAAATCGCAAAAATCAAATCACACATAAAATCCAACTTTGAAAATTCAATATACAAACAACCAAAACCCAATTTCATTTTTGGGATTTGGTAATTGGGGATTTATTCGGTTTTTGATGCTTGTCTTTTGAAATTTCCTCCGGTTAATAGCGCTGGCATATTTTATTGTATGGACAATACGTACAATAATTTTCATGCGGGGTTTGCGAATAGATGGTTTCTGCTGAAAATATCTCTTCCACCAACTGCTTCAGCTTTTCCGTGAATTCTTCCTCTACCTCTTCAAAAGAAAGCGGGTTTTTTCCGAGCTTAATTTCCGGCGAAAAGTTCTCTTCAAAAAACTTTCGCAAACTGTAAATAGCTGGCTGAATCTCACCCGAAGCCCCTGTATTTTTCTTAAAGATAAGGCTGTAAACCAGCGCCTGCAAAATCTCTTTTTTGGGTTTTTCCTTGTCTTTTTCAAAAAGCTCATCCACCTCGTTAAACGACAGCGAATCAACGTTTCCGGTTTTATAATCGAGAATACGCAGTGTTCCGTTGGTCTCGTCCACCCGGTCGATTTTTCCGCCGATATAAACCGGCACCGTGCGTCCATTTACATTCACTTCCAAAGGAGTACAATAATTTCCTTCCTGCGAAACCAGCTTAAAAGGAGTTTCCTGCATATCTATCTCCAGCAACCGGTGCAGAAACGTTTTGGTGTTTTCAAAAATTAAAACGGTTTTCCCTTCCAGTTTTACCGGTTTCTCACCCGGTTTGTTATGCCTGAAATAATGTTTTCCAATGGCTTTTCTGATTTCATTTTCAATCAGCACATTATCTTTTTTTATTTTTTCGAGGTCCGTTTTGTTTACCACTTTCCCATCCAATGGTTTATAAAGCCGCTCGATGGTTTCGTGAAAAATACTTCCAAACACCGGGCTGTCAATTTCATCTTTCATTTCATCGGGTTCGGGGAGCTGCAAAATATAACGAAAATAGAACCGCAGGCTGCACTGCAAAAAAGTATTGATGGCGGTGGGCGACAGCGGCCTTTCCGCGGAATTCCTGTCGAGCAGTGTTTTCGCCTTCTGTGGCGAACCCGGTACAGCAACAGGGGGCGGTGGTTCATTGGAAAAAGAAAAATCGAGGGTGGTATTTTTCACACCGAAGTCTGAACCGTAACGCAACTGGTAACCATAGCGGCTCAGCTCACCGTTACTGATTCCCTCTTTCAGCGTACTGTAAGTAGCGGTTACGTTTTTGGCCCGTTGCAGCAACCGGTAAAAATAATAGGCATACATGGCATCCTGCTCATCAATTCCGGGCAGGCCAAAGCCTTTGCGGATGTTGTGCGGAATAAATGACGGGGCAGTAAAAGTTCGCGGCCATTTATTTTCGTTAAGCCCCAGGATAACCAGGTTATCAAAATCGAGGCAGCGGGTTTCCAATATCCCCATCACCTGCATCCCGCTGAGCGGCTCCCCTTCGAATGCCACCGAAACCTGCCCGATGTACTGGTTAAACAACCTGAAATAGACCGCCTCACTTATTTCGCGCTGTTGCCCCTCCTGAACATCGGAAACTACTGCCTGCAATTTTTCAATGGCACCGTAAAGCGAATAAATCAACTCGGGAAGCAACTGGTTTTCCTGCTCCGAGGATTTTATCATTTTATAAAAATGGCTTAAGATTTCCAAAAAATAGTGGCTGTAATCTCCCACCCTTTCAGGAAGCGAAAAAATAAGCCGGTGCAAAGGCGAAAAATCAATTTCGCCCAATGGTACCGCAATGCGGTTTTTTTCTTTCAACTCTGCCAAAAACTCGTTGGTTTTCTCCCGCTCTACACTTCGCAGCAGTTGGTGGTTCAATACGTCGGTGACAAAACGGTGGTAAACCACTACCCGGTTTTCGGCGTCCTGCCTCCGGTTTTTCATCAGATTAATTAGCAGGAGCAAAAAGCCATAAACCACTGAATTTTTCACCGGATAGCCCATGGTGACATTCACCGTTCCCACCGACAAGGGAATGGCCCCCAGGGCAGGGAACAACAACGCTTCATCGGCCAGAACCACGGCAGTGTTATCAAATTCACTTTTAAATTCAGGTTTAATCTCTTCCAAAAAACGGGGAATCTCCTGCGCTTGTCCGTAATTGGAAGAAACGGCCACCAACCGAATGTTTTTCTTTTTTTCAAAAGAAACGGCATCAGGTTCAAAGCCTGCGGGTGGGGGAAACTGCCGGAGGTTTTCGCGCAGGAACCGGCCTGCTTCATTTTTGGTATCATCTAAGTAAAACCGGTCGTAATCCCATAAAAATTCCACTTTTTGCAATTGTGCTAAATGCTTAAAAAAAGCCTTTTCACAGTTGTTTAGTGCATTTAAACCAATAATGTAATATTTTTTATACGGAAAACTGTATTCGTTCGATTGCAGCCCATCTATTACCGACCGGTAAATCATGCCGCCAAAAGCCATATTTTTTTCGGCCAGTTTCTTTTTAAAATCGCGGTAAACCGGATAAAGCTTCTGCCAGATTGAAACGAATTTTTCCTCGTTGGCTTTTGGAGGCGTACCCGCCAAACTGCCCCAAAAACGGACAATGGCCTCCTTTTGCTCCGGCGTAAGGTAATCGAACACCGAATCGATTTCTTTCAAATCGGAAATATTTGTGAACAGGTCTTTTGCATTCACCAGGTAACGATCAATGTCGTTAAAATCGGCCAGCAGCACTTCGCCCCAAAAATAAAAATCGTCGAAACTTTCGGATGAGCCGGTGTGCGCTGTAAAAACATCATACAACACCGAAATCAGTTGCAGCTTTTCGCCCTGTACAAGATCGGAATATCCTGAAATCAGTTCGTTTACAGTAGTTGTTTGCGGACCAATTACAGGTTCCTGAAGCTGCCTTTGCAGGTAAGAACCAAAAAACACACCGGCCCGCCGGTTGGGGAAAACAAGGCAAATATCGTGAAGTTCACCGGCATGTTTTTCTAAAATATACCCGGCGCATTTTGAGAGGAAACGTTCCATTTACTGAAAATTTTCACCGAAGATAAGGAAAGGATTGTAGAATAAAAACCTTTTCCCGGCAGGAAAAATTGTTAATTTTAGTGCCTGGAATATTCTAAACTACAACAGATGAAAAAGATTACACTCTCCACATTAATTTTATTATCCACCCTTCACATTTTTGGACAAGACCGGATAACCGGACGGAATTTTGCTACCCGCAGCGAGGTGATTGCCCAAAACGGCATGGCATGTACCAGTCAGCCACTGGCTACACAAACCGCCCTCGACGTATTAAAATCGGGCGGAAATGCCATTGACGCGGCCATTGCAGCCAATGCAGTACTGGGATTGGTTGAACCCACCGGAAACGGAATGGGCGGCGACCTTTTCGCCATTGTTTGGGATGCCAACACCCAAAAACTATACGGGTTGAATGCCAGCGGACGTTCGCCTTACGATCTGGAACTGGAGTATTTCAAAAAAAACGGGTACGAAAAAATTCCTGCCCTGGGCCCACTGCCGGTGTCAGTGCCGGGATGTGTGGACGGCTGGTTTGAACTGCATGAAAAATTCGGAAGCCTGCCAATGAAAGAAATCCTTTCGCCGGCCATTGACTATGCCAACAAAGGTTTTCCCCTCACCGAACTAATTGCACACTACTGGGAAAGTAATTCAAGAATTTTAAAAGACTATCCCGGGTTCCAGGAGGTATTTATGCCGGACGGGAAAGCCCCTTCAAAAGGGGAAATCTTCAAAAACCCGTATCTCGCCAACACGTTGGAGCTGATTGCGAATGAAGGCCGTGATGTATTTTACAAAGGTGAAATTGCCGAAAAAATTGTGGAGTACGTGCGCGAGCAGGGCGGGTTTTTAAGTATGCGGGATTTTGAAGACCACACCTCGGAATGGGTCGAGCCAATTTCTGCCCGTTACCGCGGCTACGATGTTTGGGAACTTCCACCCAACGGACAGGGTACAGCGGCGCTGCAAATGCTGAACATTCTCGAAAATTACGATATTGGAAGCATGGGAATTGACTCGCCGGAATACATGCACCTTTTTATAGAAGCAAAAAAGCTGGCGTTTGAAGACCGTGCAAAATATTACTCCGACCCCGACTTTAACGATTTGCCGCTGGAAGAAATTACCTCCAAAGAGTACGCAAAACAACAAGCCGGGCTGATTAACCCTGACCGCGCTGCCCGCACCTACCCTGCCTGGGGAATGGAGCACGGCAACACCATTTATTTAACCACTGCCGACAAAGACGGAAACATGGTTTCGCTTATCCAGAGCAATTTCAGGGGAATGGGCTCAGGAATGACCCCCGGGAAGTTGGGATTTGTACTGCAAGACCGCGGCGAACTGTTTGCCCTCGAAGAAGACCACATGAATGTTTATGAACCGCACAAACGGCCTTTCCACACCATTATTCCGGCCTTTGTAACAAAAGACGGCGAACCTTACATGAGCTTTGGCGTGATGGGCGGCGACATGCAACCCCAGGGACATGTGCAAATCATTTGCAACATCATTGATTTTGGAATGAACCTGCAGGAGGCCGGCGATGCGCCCCGCATTCAACATATTGGATCGAGCAGCCCTACCGGCGAAGTAATGACCGACGGAGGCGAAGTTACGCTGGAAACCGGTTTTTCGTATGAAACCATCCGCGAACTGATGCGGAAAGGCCACAAAATAAGTTTTGCCAACGGCCCCTACGGAGGTTACCAGGCAATTCTCAGGGACAACAAAAACAAGGTTTATTACGGCGCCTCTGAATCGCGAAAAGACGGACAGGCAGCGGGGTACTAAATTATCTCAAATACTTTTTAAAATCCCGGTAATCCTGAATTATTTTTACGTTCCGGGGCAGGTTGGGATGGTGAAGTTGAAGTTGCCAGCCGGTAACAAACACTTTCTGGGTGCTGAAAATATTCTTTAATGAAGCAATGTACTCCTCCAGTTCTTCAGAGGGAACGGAGTTAATAAATGCGGTAAAAACAAAATCAATTTTCAGTTGCTGCTGAACTTTTACCAAATCTTCGTAAGGAACAAACTGCCCGAGGTAAATTACCTGGTAACCCATTTTTTTGGCCAGGTAGGAGTAAAACAAAAGGCTCATTTCGTGCAGTTCGTTTTCCGGCAGGAAAAACAGGATGGTTTCACGTTTTTGGCCGGCAATGCCCAGCTTTTCAATTTCGGCAATCAGTTTCTGCCTGAAAATATTTGACACATAATGTTCCTGCGCAGGAAAAACAGACCCTACCTGCCAGTAAGTCCCTACCCGCACAAAAAATTCGAAAAAAACCTTCGTTACTGCTTCTTCAACTCCCAACCTGTCAATTATTTCGGTAGCCAGTTGATAAAACCCGGGATTATCAAAATGAATCATGAGCAAAATAAGGCGTTCCACATAATCTGTCTCCGAGGTTTTTTGTGCCGTTACCGCAAGCACGGTTTCATTTATTTTTTGCTCGTCCCATTGAGCAACCTTCGATATCTTATACCCATTCCTTACCAGCAGCGACACATTGAGCATTTTCCGCAATTGTTCGTCGGTGTAATACCTGATATTGGTATCTGTACGCTGCGGGACCAGCAAGTTATACCTTTTTTCCCAAATCCTGATGGTATGTGCTTTTACACCCGAAAGCACTTCCAGGTCTTTTATTGAATATCCGGAATTCTTCATCTGTCTTTAATTGTCAATTTTTTTGGTAACTGGCACATCCCTACAAAATTTATTACCCCGGGCGTTTTAGTTGCTCTCAATTTAATTTCCCACCCAATTTTGACAGGATGCCGATTAATAAAACGCAAATAAACTTATTTTGTTTAAATTCAGAAACAAAACCCTTAAACAAATAAAAACCTAAAAAACAAAACCCTGTTTAAAGTAAATACAAGAATTTGCCCTTGTTTAATTTAAATATTTCATTTTTGCATTATAAAACAAAATGAAACACATGAAACGTTTATTTTTAACCGCGTTTGCAATTATTTCCCTTTTTGTTTGCAACGCCACCGGCCAGCAAAAGTATGCCATTGTGGTACACGGTGGAGCCGGTGTAATGTCAAAAGCAGCGATGGGGGAAGAAAAGCAAAATGAATACAAGGCTAAACTTGATGAAGCGCTCACTTTGGGCGAACAACTGCTTCAGGAAGGCGGTACTGCAACCGACGTAGTGACAGAAGTTATCAAGGTTTTAGAGAACTCGCCTTTATTTAATGCCGGGAAAGGTGCTGTTTTTACAAGCGAAGGAAAAAATGAACTGGATGCTTCCATTATGGAAGGAAAGACACAAAATGCAGGGGCTGTTGCAGGGGTACGCGACATAAAAAATCCCATTCTTGCCGCCCGCGAAGTAATGGAAAACTCGGAACATGTTTTTTTAAGCGGAAAGGGCGCCTCGGCATTTGCCCGCAAACAGGGCCTCGAAACAGTACCCAACAAATATTTCTATACCCCGGACCGCCATGAATCGCTGAAAAAGCTACAGAAAAAAGAACGGCAGCGAACCGACAGCGACAACTCAGGAACAGTGGGTTGCGCAGTCCTCGATACTTACGGGGACCTTTGCGCGGGAACCTCCACCGGTGGAATGACCAACAAAAAATACGGACGCATTGGCGACTCGCCGGTAATCGGGGCCGGAACGTATGCCAATAATAAAACCTGTGCCGTTTCGTGTACAGGTCATGGTGAGTACTACATCCGACTTGGATTTGCCCGCGATATTTCAGCGCTGATGGAATACAAAAACAAAACCGTAGCGGAAGCCTGTCGCGAAGAAATTACCAAACTGGAAAAAATGGGTGGTACCGGAGGCGTTATTGCCCTTGATGCCAGGGGAAATGTAGCTATGGAATTCAACACGAGTGGTATGTTTCGGGGATATATAAAACCGGGTGGTGAAAAAGAAATTGCTATTTTCGCAGAAGAATAAAATCATTTTGAATAAACAGGAATGTACCTTGTTCACATAAACCGGATTCCATTAAATAC
>CAYRBS010000003.1:17627-30510 GCA_964422335.1 uncultured Mariniphaga sp.
ATCATCATCCACCTGTTTAGCTTCAGGCGGTACAAAACGGTATATTTCAGTAATGTTGGATTTTTGAAAAACATAAAAAAAGAATCGCAGAAAAAATCGCGGCTAAAACAGTTGCTTATGCTGCTGGCACGAATTCTCACCATTGTATTTTTGGTTTTTGCATTTGCCCAGCCATACATTCCTGCCCGCGAAGAAGCCGACACCACCACCAACCAGGTTGTGGGAGTTTACATCGACAATTCATTCAGTATGAATGCCCTCTCGGAACAAGGGCAACTGCTTGAACGCGCCCGCAATAAGGCGGCAGAAATCGGACAGTCGTACCCGCCGGGAACACAATTCAGGATTTTCACCAACGATTTGGAACCCAGGCACCAGCATCTTTTCAATAAAGAACAATTTATCCAACAGGTTGCCGACATAAAACCCTCGCCGGCAGTGATACCTTTTTCCTTGATTCACAACCGGTTTCACACCCAAAACCAAAATACAGAAAACGATGTTCAGGGCACTTTTTATGTTATTTCCGATTTTCAGCGCCATGTAACCGACCTTGAAAATTTTTCAGGAGAAACAGTTTTCAGCTATTTTATGCCGCTCGTCCCCAACCAGGTAAACAATTTATACATCGATTCTTGCTGGGTGGAAGTTCCTGCACACGGATTAAAACAAGAAGAAAATATTTTTGTAAAAATAAAAAACAACTCCGACGAAGATTACCAAAACCTTCCGCTGAAACTTTACCTGAATGATTCGGTGAAATCGATTACCAATTTTTCTGTTTCCGCCCACGATGAAATCACAACCAACCTAACCTACACGAATGTTTCAAGCGGTATTCAGCTGGGTAAAATCGAAATTACCGACTATCCGTTTACTTTCGACAATACCTGGTATATCAGTTATTTTGTGGAACCAAAGCTCAGGGCACTGGCCATTTACAACAACAATTCCAGCTCGCAGCAGGGACTGGCATATATTTCTGCCCTGTTTGCAAATGACGACTATGTGGAGCTTCAGGAAACCGATGTTCAAAGCCTCCAGGTAAGCCGGCTGGCAGAGTATAATACTATCTTTCTAATAAACCCCGAAAGATTTTCCACAGGGTTATTAAACGAACTTGAATCGGTAACAGAAGAAGGGACCTCGGTGGTACTTTTCCCCGAAACCGGAAACAATCCGGACTTCAACAACCAATTCCTTAGCAGGTTTGGGGCCGCTACGGTTACGGGCGAAGACACCACCCGCCAGGAAATTTCAGGCATTGATTTCGACAACCGCTTTTTCCGGGATGTTTTCAGCGAAAAAGAAGACAATGCACTGCTGCCCGAAATTGCCGGACACCTGAAATTCACCGGAAATATCCGGACAGAAGAAAGCAACCTCCTCTGGTTTCAAAACGGCGACAAAGCGCTTTCGATGCTGCCTTACGGCGACGGAAAGGTGTGGGTATTTTCCTTCCCCTTAAATAAAAGCAACGAAGCATTTGCCCGCGACATCCTGTTTGTACCGTCGATTTACAACATCGTGTTAAACAGTATTCCCGCACATCCTTTCTCCTACACAATAGGCAACGATATTTCATTCACGCTTCCTCCAAACAGGGATGTACCCCCGGGTTCAGGTATTGAAATTGAAAACAAAAATACCGGAGATGCATTTATTCCTGAAACCAGGACATCCGGACGAGGTATTCGTATAGAACCGGGAAGCTCGGTGGAAGATGCCGGGCACTACCTTGTAAAAGCCAATAACGAGACGCTTACTGCACTTGCCTACAATTTCAGCCGCGAGGAATCGGATTTAAGGTATTTCAGCAGGGATGAGCTGGAAGAACGAATTGAAATGCACAACCTGCAACAAGCCACGGTTATCAGCGATGCAACAAGCAATTTTTCTGAGATCCTCGACGAAATTCAGCGCGGAAAGCAACTCTGGAAATGGTGTATTTTGCTCGCCCTGTTTTTTATCCTGTCCGAGGTGCTGATTGCGCGCTTTTGGAAACAATAATCCGGAAAAAATTTTTCTGTGCTCTTTAACACGATTTCTTTTTTTGAAATGATGACCGAAAATTGTATTTCTGCACCCAAATTCAAAAACTATTCATCATGTCACAATTATCAACGAAAGAGTTTATAGCCCGGGAGGCTAAATTTGGGGCACACAACTACCATCCGCTGCCGGTGGTGCTGTCAAAAGGCAAAGGAGTATTTGTGTGGGACGCAGAAGGGAAAAAATATTTCGATTTTTTGGCAGCCTATTCGGCCGTTAACCAGGGCCATTGCCACCCTAAAATTGTAAATGCCCTAACTGAACAGGCCAACACCCTTGCTTTAACATCCAGGGCGTTTTACAACAATGTTTTGGGCGAGTGGGAAGAATACATGTCCAAACTGTTTGGATACGACAAAATGCTGCCCATGAACTCAGGTGCCGAAGCCGATGAAACCGCTTTAAAGCTGGTACGCAAATGGGCTTATAAAGTAAAAGGAATACCCAAAGACCGCGCTAAGATTGTGGTTTGCGACGGAAATTTCCACGGGCGTACCATTACCATCATTTCCATGTCGTCTGATCCGGATGCCTACAGCCATTACGGTCCTTACACCCCGGGATTTGTCAACATCCCCTATAACGATATTGAACGGCTGGAAGAGGAATTGAAAAACCCGGATGTAGCCGGATTCCTGGTGGAACCCATCCAGGCAGAAGCCGGTGTTTATGTGCCCGAAGACGGTTACCTGAAAAAAGCTTCTGATTTGTGCAAAAAATACAATGTTCTGTTTGTGGCCGATGAAGTACAGACCGGACTGGCCCGAACCGGGAAAATGCTGGCGTGTGATCATGAAGATGTGCGCCCCGACATACTGGTACTTGGGAAAGCACTTTCGGGAGGGGTTTACCCTGTTTCATGCGTTTTGGCCGATGATGAAATAATGCTGACCATTAAGCCGGGCGAACACGGAAGCACTTACGGGGGAAATCCCATTGCAGGCAAAGTGGCCATGGCAGCGCTCGATGTTATACGGGAAGAAAAACTGGCCAATAATGCCCTGCGCCTGGGAGAAATTTTCCGTAACGAAGCAAAATCAATCCGGTCGGAAATGATAGAAACAGTGAGGGGAAAAGGATTGCTCAATGCAATAGCCATTAAGCCGGTGCAGGGTAAAACTGCCTGGGATGTGTGCCTTGCCCTGAAAGAAAACGGACTGCTGGCAAAACCCACGCACGAAAACATCATCCGGTTTACCCCGCCGTTGGTCATTACCGAAACAGAACTGCGCGAAGCGCTGGAAATCATCAAAAAAACCTTTAAAGAGATGGGGGTTTAACCAAAAAGAGGCTGTACTAAAAAGGTGCAGCCTTTTTTTACCTTTCTACAAACCGGCGTTGCCCAATCACCCGTTTCCTGTCCACTTCATAATCCTTCCCGTAAGAAACTACAGAAACACCCTGGTTCATATAACCGCCAAACCGGGATACTTTTTCAAACCGATAATTTCCCTGCACAAGTTGTTTCTGCAAATATGGCAGGCATTCATTAAAATCTTTTCCGTAATTTTTGATTGCACTCAGAAAATAAAAAGCAACATCGTATCCCTGGATACCGTAATTATCGGGTTCTGTATGGAAGTTTTCCCTGAATTTCTTCAAAAACCGGATGGTTGAGGGTTTTTCGTAATCAACCCAGTAGGGTGAAATAAAATGGAGTTTCAGGTTATGAAAATGCTCCACATCAATGCTGCTGAACTGCTGATACCTGTTAAAACCAACCAGTGTGATGGAAAAATCGCCCGATAAATTATCGATATTTGAAATGGCCACACTTAGTTCCCCTTCGTCTAAGGTGGGGACTAAAACTACATTTTCCTTTTCGTCTGAAAGAATATGCCGGAAGCCGTAAGGCCCCTCATTTTCAAAATCGTAGATACTGAAGTTCGCTCCTTCTTCCAACCCCCAGTACCCCGAATGGAGCAACTTCTCGCGAACCCGGTTCACAACCTCGCCTTCGGCCTGGCCGGTTTCACCGGTTTTGAACACAATAATGTTGCTGTTATAAAATTCTTCGGCAACCATTTCGGCGGTTTTCATGGCAAGGTAATCGCGCGAAGGATTCACCTGGAAAAAGTAAGGATTGTTGTTTAGTTTTCTTGATTGTGAAGATAAAGGAGAAACCATTGGAATCCGGTTTTTGGATGCAAGGTCGGCCACTTCATTTTGTACGTTGGGGAATACAGGGCCGATAATCAAATCGTTTTTCAAAAAATCGTCCGAATAAATAACATCCCTGACCGCGCCGGCATTTTGCTGTGTATCATAAACATTCAACCGAATTTTCATTCCTGCCTGTTGCATGGAATCAACTGCCAGCAGCACACCTTCGTAAAACTGCATGTAATTTTCACTGTCGCGGAAAAAGCCGCGGAACATTTCCTCTGTTTTTTCTTCTTCAACCAGGGTATCGGGCCAATCAAACAAATCGTTGGCCATCAGTGAATCAATTACCGTCTGTTCTTTGCGGTTTAAGGTGTCGTTTGCCTCGATAAAAAGCGGCAGGAACAGCGCAACATCGTAAAGTTCTCTGGAAAACGCCTGGTCATCCTGCGGCCGGCACTCTTCCGGCACCGTTTCCGGTAATTCTATATCGTAATAATCGCTTTCAACCTTTGGCCTTCGTGCTTGCAATGAATCGACAGGCCTTCCTTCTATAAATGTAAAAGAATCATCCACAGGTATTTTGGGAACAAGAATGGTTTCCCCCTGGACAATATCGCGGTTTTCAAGGGCCGGATTGTATTTTTTTATATCGGGAATGGAGATGTTGTATCTGTTCGCCAGCCCATATAATGTTTCACCGGCTTGCACCGGGTGCCTGATAAAAGCTTCTTCATTTACCGGTTCGGCTTTTGCCAGTTCCTCCTCTTTAACCGGAATCCGGATAGTGACCCCCGCGGGAAATCCTGTTTTCAGCACCGGATTCAGTTCCTTTAATTCTTCTTCGGTAAGTCCGTATTTTCTCGAAACACTCCACATCGTTTCACCCGAAACAATGGTGTGGTTGAAATAATCCCCCATATCAACATCTTCCGGTTTTTCACCTTCACGTAAACCTGGTTCTTCATCCTCTGCCCGGGGTTGGGCATCCGGTTCAATTTCGGAGCCCGGAAGGAAAAGGGTCTCTCCCTCTTTTAATTCGCGGGCACCGGGATTGTAAAAAATAATCTCACTTTCTGAAATGTTGTAGCGACGGGAAATGGCACGCAAGGTTTCACCAGGTTGCACGATATGTTCAACCAATTCCCGGCTGACCGCTGGTTCCGGCTTTTCATCCGCCACTTTTTCTTCTGCCTCATCGGTTTCCGGCTCATCCCAGCGGGGAATCCTCAACCGGGTTCCTTTTTTAAAACGCCTGACTTCCGGATTATAGGCATAGATCTCCTCTACGGTAATTCCATATTCTTTGGCAATAAAATAGGGGGTTTCATTCCTCGACCGTATGGTATGAAAATCAAACCGGGAAGGATCCCCTTTTTGATGCACCGGTTTATCCTCAATGTCCACTCCGTCGCGGTAAGGGATTTTCAGGATCTCCCCTACCTTCAATCCGTCTTCGATGGCCGGGTTGTGTTCAGCCAAAGTACTGCTGTCAACTTTAAATTGCCTGGATATGGAATATACGGTTTCTCCTGTCCGCACCTGGTGCAGCACATATTTTTCCCCCTTAATAACTACTATCTCATTTTCCTTTAACTGCTGTGCGCTTAAATCGACCGAAAAAGCCAACAGAAAAAAAACAATGAAAAGCTTTATAATTTTCATTCAAAACCGGTTTAAAAAATTCGCTCAAAAATAACAATAATTGTCCACCTCATGGAAGTAAACGTTTATATTTGAAAATAATTTTACCCGTATTTTTAATTAATGAAAGCAGCAAAACGGCTCAAACATACCGTAAATAAGGAAACTGTTCAGGCTGGTTTGTTAACAACCAACTTTTTATATTAACAAAAGGAATCGATTTTACGGCGTAATTTTTACTTTTGCCTTCACAACAATTGCATACACCATAAACTTTGAATCAATGCAGGAAAAAATTCTGATTCTCGACTTTGGATCACAATACACGCAACTCATTGGCCGCAAAATACGCGAACTAAATGTTTACTGCGAGATACACCCGTTTAATCAATTTCCGGAAATTGACGAAAGTGTAAAAGGGGTAGTGCTTTCAGGAAGCCCCTTTTCAGTGCGCGACTCCAAAGCCCCACGACCCGATCTCTCTAAAATAAAAGGGAAAATCCCCCTGCTTGGAATATGCTATGGCGCACAATACATGACCCATTTTTTCGGGGGCAAAGTGGCAGCATCCGACTCGCGCGAATATGGCAGGGCAAGGCTTGGTTTTATTGACAACGACAGCCCGTTATTTCAAAATATAAACCTGCACACCCAGGTTTGGATGTCGCACGGAGATACCATCATCCATCTTCCCCAAAATTACAAGGTGGTTGCCTCTACCGAGGATGTTAATTTTGCCGCGTTCAAAATCGATGAAGAAACAACTTACGGCATCCAGTTCCACCCCGAGGTTTACCACACCACTGAAGGACGGCAGTTGCTGGAAAACTTTGTGGTGAATATTTGTGGCTGCCAGCAAACATGGACTCCTACTTCTTTTGTTGAAACCACGGTTAAAGAATTAAAACAAAAACTGGGGAACGACAAGGTGGTACTTGGTTTATCAGGGGGCGTCGATTCATCGGTAACCGGTGTTTTACTGAATGAAGCCATTGGAGACAACCTTACCTGCATATTTGTCGATAATGGCCTGCTCCGAAAAGATGAGTTTGAAAAAGTGCTTCATTCTTACGAAGACATGGGACTAAATGTGATTGGGGTGGATGCAAAACAAAAATTTTGGGGCGATTTAAAAGGCATCACCGATCCGGAACAAAAAAGAAAAATTATTGGCCGTAACTTTATTGAGGTTTTCGACATCGAAGCCCATAAAATTAAAAACGTAAAATGGCTGGCCCAGGGCACCATCTATCCCGATGTAATTGAATCGGTTTCGGTAAACGGGCCCTCGTCCACTATCAAATCGCACCACAATGTGGGCGGCCTGCCCGAGAAAATGAACCTGAAAGTGGTTGAACCGTTGCGTCTGCTTTTTAAAGACGAAGTTCGCCGGGTAGGAAAAGCGTTAAATATAAAACAGGAATTACTGGGAAGGCACCCATTTCCCGGCCCCGGGCTGGGAATTCGTATCCTGAGCGATGTTACACCTGAAAAGGTTCACATGCTCCAGGAAGCCGATGCTATTTTCATAAACGGACTGGAAAGCTGGGGGCTTTACGACAAGGTTTGGCAGGCAGGTGTAATTTTACTGCCCATCCAATCGGTTGGCGTTATGGGCGACGAACGTACCTACGAAAATACTGTGGCCTTGCGTGCCGTAGCTTCCACCGATGGAATGACGGCGGACTGGGTACACCTGCCCTACGATTTCCTGTCAAAAATGTCGAACGAAATAATTAACAAAGTACGGGGCATCAATCGCGTAGTTTATGATATCAGTTCAAAACCACCTGCAACAATTGAATGGGAATAAACGTTTTCTGTTATATAGAAATTCAACAAAAATCAAAAATATGAGTTTAAAATTAACATATAATCAAATCAGGTTCAGGTGTGCCAAACTCCTGCTGGCTTCAATGGTACTTTTAGTTGTATTGCCTTCGGCTCCCTTAAAAGCTCAGGAAACAGTGCAACAAAACCAGTTAAAATTTGGACGGCTTTTAAGGCTGATCGACGGTTATTATGTGGATTCAGCCAATGTAGAGGAAATCACCGAAAAAGCCATTATCGATGTGCTCAGTGATCTCGACCCGCACTCAGTATATATTTCGAAAGAAGAAGTGGCAAAAATGAACGAACCGCTTCAGGGCAATTTTGAAGGAATTGGAATCACTTTCAATATTTTCAAGGATACCCTGCTTGTAACGGAAACGATTCCGGGCGGCCCATCCGAAAAAGTGGGCCTGCAGGCCGGCGACCGGATTGTGGAGGTTGACGGGAAAAACATTGCCGGAATCGGCCTTAAAAACAGCGATGTATTTGATATGCTGCGGGGTAAAAAAGGTACCTCGGTAGAAATAAAAGTACACCGCCGGAGTTCCGATTCAATGCCTGAATTTAAAATTATCCGCGACAAAATTCCAATCCACAGCCTCGACGCATCCTACATGATGGATGAAGAAACCGGCTACATTAAACTCAATAAATTTTCGGCCACTACAACCGAAGAATTTACCGACGCCATGAATGAACTCAAGCAGGAAAATATACAAAACCTGATTCTCGACCTGCGGGGCAACGGTGGAGGTTATCTGAAAACAGCCATCGAAATATCGGACCAGTTCCTTGACAGGGAAAAAATGATCGTTTACACCGATGGCACAAACGAACCCAAAAGAGAATACAAATCAACATCGAAAGGAATTTTTAAAGAAGGAAACCTTGTGGTGTTGATTGATGAAACTTCGGCATCGGCCAGCGAAATTGTTTCGGGGGCAGTGCAAGACTGGGACCGTGGCCTGGTTATTGGCCGCCGGTCGTTTGGAAAAGGGCTGGTGCAAAAACCTTATTTCCTCACCGACGGATCGATGGTGCGATTAACCACCGCCCACTACTACACTCCTAGCGGAAGGGGTATTCAGAAACCATACGATAAAGGGGTGGACAATTACCGGCAGGACTACATGGACCGTTTACAATCCGGGCAATTGTTTAGCAGGGACAGCATCGTCTTTTCCGATTCATTGCAATACAAAACGTTGGTGAATGGCCGTATTGTTTTTGGCGGAGGCGGTATAATGCCCGATATTTTTGTACCCATGGATACTTCGAGCAACTATAGCTACTACAACAAGTTAAGAAGGACCAACGTTGTTTACAACTTTGTGCTGGATTACGTGGATCATAACCGGCAAGAGATGAAAGAACGCTATCCTGCGTTCGATGATTTTCATAAAAACTTTGAAGTAAATGCCGATATGGTTGCTGAAATTGTTTCAAAGGGAGAAGAGGAAGGCATCGAAAAGGATGAAGATAGCCTGGAATTCACCCTCAATACCATGAAAAGGGAGGTGAAAGCATTGATTGCCCGCGATATTTTTTCAAGAAACGACTTTTACAAAATATTTTACGAAGACGACGAAGCCATTCTAAAAGCGCTGGAAGTAATTGAAAACCAGAAAATATACGACGAACTCCTGGTTACAGCAGAATAGAGGATCATGACAGAAGCTTTTTCTACATGGCTGTTGGGCAATAAAATTGAGTTGTTTGGCGCCTTGTTGGGCCTGTTGTATATATTCTTTTCCATCAGGCAACATATTTTCACCTGGCCAACCGGCCTGCTGGGGTCGCTGCTTTACACCATCGTATTTTTTCAGTCGGGCTTTTATGCCGACATGGGGTTGCAGGTCTATTATGTAGCCATCAGCATTTATGGCTGGTATTACTGGTTAAAAGGCGGAAAAACCGAAAAAAATGAAAAAAAGCACCAGGTACCTGTAAAAAAAATCTCAAAATTATTGATTTTTAAAACTGCGGTAATCACCCTTTTCATTTACTTGTTGTTGCTTTTTATCCTGATCCGGTTTACCGATTCAACCGTTCCCTATATGGATTCGCTTACAACTGCACTCAGTGTAACAGCAACCTGGATGTTGGCAAAAAAATACATTGAACACTGGCTGATCTGGATTTTTGTGGATCTTTTCTCTGCCGGACTTTACATTTATAAAGAATTATGGCCTACCGTAATCCTGTTTTTGGTTTATACCGGAATGGCAGCGCTGGGCTACATGGAATGGAAAAAAGACTTAACACCGGAAAATTGAAAACCTCACCTAAAATAGTAGTAATAACCGGCGCGGAATCAACAGGGAAAAGCGCCCTTGCCGAATGGCTGGCCAATTATTTTAATGCACCGTACGTCCCGGAATTTGCCCGTAGTTATATTGAAAACCTGGACAGAAAATACAATTACAACGATGTGGAACTGATTGCCCGCAAACAGGTGGATCAGCTTGAAAAACAGAAGAAAATGAACCATCCATTAATTTTTATGGATACCTGGCTTATTATCACTAAAATATGGTTCGAAGAGGTATTTGACCGGGTCCCTGAATGGATAGAACCCGAAATAAAAAACGCAAAAATTGACCTTTTCCTGTTATGCGATACCGATTTGCCTTGGGAACCCGACCCGGTGCGGGAGAACGGAGGGGAACAGAGGCTGCTTCTTCAAAAAAAATACATAGAGACCATTCAGAAAAATCATTTCAGGTACAAAATTGTTAGCGGGAAAGACAAAACAAGGTTCCACAATGCCCTGCAACATTTAAAGCAGTTAGAAAATTCCTAAACTAAAAAGGATACAACTTGTTTTGAAACCAAAGATTTTGTTAGAATGATTTATTTATTTTTGTAATGCAACCTTAAAATAGAAACAATGACAACCCAGGAATTCGACAGTAAATTAATAAATACAATTGAAAGTCTCAGCGATCCGGCCACTTACGATGTGGTATGCCACGAACACCGGCTGGGAGAGCCACTGCCCTCCATTGCCAACCTTCAAAAAATAATCGACATGGTGCGGGAGATTCTTTTTCCCGGTTATTTTGGGAGTACGTCATTACGCCCGAATACAACCAGGCACTACATGGGGGTTTATGTGGATGAACTGTATGAACTTTTAAGCAGGGAAATCCTTGCAGGAATGTGTTTCGAGTGCGAGGACGAGAATGCCGATAAAGTAAAAAAACACACAGGCTTAGCGAAACAAATAGCTGTGCAATTTATCGAGTACCTCCCGGAGATTAGACGCAAACTGGTAACGGATGTAAATGCAACTTTCTTAAACGATCCGGCAGCCCGAAACGTGGGCGAAGTAATTTTTTGCTACCCTGCCATCAGGGCCATAACCAACTACCGGATGGCCCACAAACTGCTGGAACTGGAAGTACCGCTTATCCCGCGTTTCATTGCCGAAATGGCACACAGCGAAACCGGTATCGACATCCACCCGCGTGCAAGTATTGGCGAAAATTTCACCATCGACCATGGTACCGGGGTGGTTATTGGCTCTACAAGCATTATTGGAAACAATGTAAAAATATACCAGGGCGTAACATTGGGTGCAAAAAGTTTCCCGCTCGACGATGACGGAAATCCCATTAAAGGAATACCACGGCACCCGATTGTCGAAGACAATGTCGTTATTTACTCGGGTGCAACTATTCTGGGACGAATTACCATTGGAGAAGGCTCGATAATTGGAGGTAACGTTTGGATCACCCGCGAAATACCACCCCATTCAAGAATCGTTCAGTCGCGTCCCAAAGAAACGGCGTTCACCGATGGTTCAGGTATCTAATGGATAAAAAAAACACCTTGAAAAAATTCAACCTTACAGCCAAAACATTTGCCGGACTGGAACCGGTGCTTGCCAACGAAATTAAAAATATCGGCGGCGAAAACATCAAAGAAGGCCGGCGTGCGGTTTTTTATGAAGGAGATATGGAAATGCTTTACAAATCCAACTACCTTCTGCGCACTTCCCTGAGGATACTAAAAGAAATTTCGGCCTTTCAATTTAAAGATGTTGACCGGTATTATTTAAAGTGCAGGGAAATAAACTGGTCGAAATACATGGACACCAGCCAAAGTTTTGCTGTCAGCAGCACAGTGTCCCATTCAAATGAATTCAAAAACTCCATGTATGCCGCACTCAAGGTAAAAGATGCCATTGCCGACCATTTCAGGCAAAAAACAGGTAAACGGCCCAATGTAGATACCCGTAACCCTGAAATCGTCATCCATGCGCATGTCAGCGGCAATACCTGTTCCATTTCGCTCGACAGTTCAGGAGAATCGTTGCATAAAAGGGGATACCGCACCCAACAGGGCGAAGCCCCTTTGAGCGAAGTACTGGCAGCGGGTATGATATTAATGACCGGATGGGATGGAAGTACCGATTTTATCGATCCGATGTGCGGTTCGGGAACATTGCCCATTGAAGCGGCTATGATTGCCCAGAATATTGCCCCGGGAAGGTTCCGAAAAAATTATGCTTTTGAAAACTGGCCCGATTTTAATCCGCAACTGTTTGACCAGGTGAAAAGCCGGCAAAAAACCAAACCATTTACAAAGAAAATTTACGCGTCCGATATTTCGGGAAACAATGTGCTCAATGCCAAAACCAACGCAAGAAGGGCCAGGGTATTTTCATCCATTGTTTTTCAAACCTGTAACATGCAGGATTTAAAAATACAGGCAAACAATGCCACAATTATACTGAACCCTCCCTATGGCGAACGCCTGAAGGTACAAAACATCGATGAAATTTATGCAATGATTGGAGAACGGCTAAAACACCAGTTCGCCGGCAGTACCGCATGGATACTGACTTCCTCGAAAGAATACCTGAAACAGGTTGGATTAAAACCGGCACAAAAAACGGAACTCTACAACGGTTCGTTGCAGTGCTTTTTTGCCCGTTACAACCTTTTTAGCGGGAAATTAAAAAATCACAAGGAAAAATAGTACAACAAATTTGTTGTCCTATTCATGAGCTGGTTATATAAAAAAGGAAACCGAGTTGATTATTTCTCTTCTAGATCGTAAATATCTTTATCACGCGTTCTGGGCCTTACATCGCCGCCACCGCGAACCTGCAACATTTCATTTGCACTTAACACGTTAAAACCAGCGAAATTTCTCTTCTCTTTTGTATTTGCAAAAGACCTTTTCATTGTAAATAAATTTAATTCGTTAAACTTGAAAAACACACATTCTACCTATATATTCC
>CAYRBS010000004.1:0-27418 GCA_964422335.1 uncultured Mariniphaga sp.
CGGATTATCCTGATTGGGCGTGGACGAAACCACCAGTTTTTCTTCTTGAAGAACCAACCAAGCCCAACCGGATCCAAACCGCGTTAAAGCAGCCTGGACAAAAGCCTCCCGGAAATTTTCTACTGAACCAAAAGATTCGTTCAATGCATCGAGCAGTTCGCCTTCGGGTTTTGATGGCCCGCCCGGCTTCATTACTTCCCAATACAAATTATGATTATAATATCCTCCTCCATTATTCCTGACAGCAGTGGAGTGACCAGAAACACCTTTCAATATTTCTTCAATTCCTTTTCCTTCTAAGTTACTTCCTTCCACCGCATTGTTTAATTTAGTTGTGTAACCTGCGTGATGCTTTGTATGATGAATTTCCATCGTCCGCGCATCAATGTGAGGTTCCAAAGCTGTGTAGTCATAATCCAATTTTGGTAATTCAAATGCCATATCTTCTTGTTTTCTTTTTTAAATTAATAAAATACTTTTTTGTCTTTTTATGCAAATATAGTTTTCGTTTTTTATCTATCCAAATAATTTAAGATTAAAACACTTTTAAATCCTTTATTGTTCACAGAGCAGGGATAAGTTTTGATTTGGTTTTTTATTTTTTTTGAAATACATTACAAGCTAAAACGAATATCTACCTAAGATTTCTGCTAAATAGCAAGTTTATGAATGAAAAGAACAAAAAAGACCACGATAGCGAGGCTCACCTGAAAAGCGATAAAAAATATTTTGATGTGGATAACCCGGTTTTTTGGCCGTCGGCAATATTAATTGTGGCATTTATTGCTGTCACCCTCATTGTAGGGGAACCCATGGACAAAGTATTCGCAACTATCCAGGGTAGTATTTCCAATTTTGGGGGTTGGTTTTTTGTATTATCGGTTAACATTTTTCTCGTTTTCGTTTTGTATATCGCCTTCAGCAAATATGGAAAAATACGGTTGGGCGGCAACAAATCAAAACCCGAATTTTCAACAGTGGCATGGTTTGCCATGTTGTTCAGTGCCGGGATGGGAATCGGTATTTTGTTTTGGAGCGTGGGGGAACCCATTAACCACTTTATCAACCCGCCCAACGCTGATCCCCGGACCGCGCAAGCAGCCGGAGCGGCGATGGAAATCACGTTTCTCCACTGGGGGTTGCATGCATGGGGAATTTATGCGCTGGTTGGCATGGCGCTGGCTTTTTTCACCTTCAACAAAAAATTACCACTTACCATCAGTTCGGTTTTTTACCCGTTACTGGGCGAAAAGGTACACGGCCCATGGGGAAAAGTTATAAATGTGCTAGCTGTAGTTGCCACGCTATTCGGGCTGGCTACCTCGCTGGGACTGGGTGTTCAGCAGGTGAGTGCAGGGCTGGCACACCTTTTTAATATGCCCGACACCATTACTTCGCAAGTAATTTTAATAACCGTTATTACCCTGGCAGCCACCGGATCGGTAGTTGCCGGTTTGAGCGGCGGGGTGAAACGCCTCAGCCAGTTAAACATGATTTTGGGCGCCACTTTCCTGGCTTTTATGCTGCTTGTGGGCCCCACCCTGTTTATCATGGATTCATTTATCCAGAATATCGGGGGGTATGTACAAAACTTTTTCCAGTTGTCTTCATGGACCGAAACTTACCAGCAATCTGACTGGCAAAGCGATTGGACTGTATTTTACTGGGCATGGTGGGTGAGCTGGTCGCCGTTTGTAGGTATGTTTATCGCGCGCATTTCAAGAGGGCGCACGCTGAAAGAGTTTGTGCTGGGAGTACTCATTGTGCCCACCCTGCTCACGTTCCTGTGGCTATCAACGTTTGGCGGCAGTGCCATATACCTCGAACTGAATTCACTGGCCGATATTGCCAGCGCAGTTACCGGCAACATTGCCACCTCGCTGTATGTGCTGCTGGAACAATTTCCACTTTCTGCCATTACCTCCACAGTGGGGGTCATCCTGGTAACCAGCTTTTTCGTTACTTCTTCCGACTCCGGATCGCTGGTGGTAGATTCACTTACTGCCGGCGGCAAACTCGATGCGCCGGTGCCTCAACGTGTTTTCTGGGCGATGACAGAAGGTGCTGTAGCGGCTGTACTTCTAATCGGTGGCGGACTGGGAGCTTTGCAAACCGCTGCTATTTCAACCGGCCTGCCATTTGCTGTCCTATTAATTATCCTGATGTGGAGTCTGCTGAAAGGAC
This sequence comes from uncultured Mariniphaga sp., assembly GCA_964422335.1. Taxonomy (GTDB): domain Bacteria; phylum Bacteroidota; class Bacteroidia; order Bacteroidales; family Prolixibacteraceae; genus CAYRBS01. The sequence goes on from CAYRBS010000004.1 coordinate 2,185, forward strand.
TGAAGAAGGAACACGAGGGTATGATGGAAACCCAACGGGAGGCTGAACGTAAACAATACCTGGATACCATTACCCGGATGCTTCAAAAGCGCGAACAGGCAAAAGCGTCCCCGAAAAATGCTGCCAAAGAAAAAAAATAACAATACAAACTGAAAAACAATATCATGTATCAATTGGATCACATACTGGTTTGCCTCGATTTAAGTGAAATGGATGATGCCATCATTCGTTACAGCAATTTCCTGGTCGAAAAATTCAAGCCAAAATCTGTCTCCTTCCTGCACGTAATGAAATCATACGACATTCCGAAGGAAATCCTTTCCGCTTTTCCCCACCTCGACAAACCACTCACTGAAGTGGTAAAAGAGGATCTACAGGAAACAATTGACAACCTCTTTACCCAGAAAGAAAAAACAAAAACAATTGTAACGGTTGCAGAAGGTTCCACTACCGATACCATTATCAGGTACGCCCGCGAACAAAACATCACCCTCACCCTTATGGGCAAAAAAATCGGGTACGAAGGGCGGGGAGGAATCGTCAGGAATGTAATAAGCATCATTCCTTCATCGGTGCTGCTTATTAGCGAAACCACCCAACAACGTATTGAACATTTGCTGGTACGGATGGATTTTTCAAAAATGAGTGCATTGGCCCTGAAAATGGCCCTTCGACTTCAGGAATTCACAGGAGCTAAAATTTCATGCCACCATGCCTATAAACTGCCACTAAAATATTTCCCGCAAAGTTCGCCCGAGAGCGACAAAAAGCTCATGCAACATGTGGAAAAACACAGCCGGAAAGAATACCAAAAATTTCTCAAACGATTCGATTTTTCCGCAAAGGAAATACCTTGTACCAGCTCACTCGATCCCGAAAACGATGAAGCCCACATTCTTTACAGGCAGGCGTTGACAATTGGAGCAGATATGATCGTAATCGGCTCAAAGATAAAATCAGAATTGGCCGATATAATTATCGATTCTACTTCGGAAAAATTAGCCGGAAGTGAAAAAAACATACCGGCATTCATTGTAAAAGACCGGAAACAAAGCATTGGGTTCCTGAAAGCCCTTTTCAAATAAAACCGTTGAAGTTATGACACAAAAAACACTAAAAATAAACCGGATTCTTGCCCTGATCGTTTTCCTTGCAGCCGTTTCCTGCACACCTGGCACAACAACGGAAGAAGAACGTACCCTGAAAATTGTTTATACCGACTGGTCGGAAAGCATTGCAATTACGAACCTGGCGGCGGTTTTGCTCGAAGAAAAAATGGAATACAAAGTGATACTCAAATTAACCGATGTTGAAGACGCATACCAGGAAGTTGCCGACGGGCAAGCCGATTTTTTTGCAGATGCCTGGCTGCCGGAAACCCACAAACAATACATGGATAAACATACCGGAAATATTGAGCAAATCGGGATCACCTATCCCGAAGCCCGGACCGGTCTGGTAGTTCCCGAATACAGTACGCTTCAAACCATTGGCGACCTGGAAAATTACCCGCACCCGGTGATTGGAATTGACGAAGGGGCCGGCGTGATGCAAAAAACCCAAATGGCTATTCAAAAATACTCCCTGGCAAATCAACTGCTCAGCTTCTCGGAAGAAGAAATGATAGAACAACTGGAAGATTCAATAAAAAGAAGAAAAGAAGTAGTGGTGACCGGCTGGGAGCCTCATTGGATTTTTGCCCGTTACGAAGTGAGATTTCTCGAAGACCCTGACAATATTTTCGGTGAAAATGAAACAATATACACCATTGGCCGCTCCGGCCTGGAAGAAGACCATCCCTTTGCCATGCGCTTTTTCGAACGCATGCAGCTTACCGAGAACCAACTAAACACACTTGTTTATCAAGTCAGGTTGAGCGACGACCCAAAAGCAGGTGTAAAAAACTGGATGAAAGAAAACGAATATATTGTAAACCAGTGGGTAAAAAACCTGAAACCCGAACGGAAAAAGATCATGTAAATGGAAGAACTGAAAATTGCAACCGCCCAGTTTGAACACCGCAGCGGAGATAAATCCTACAACTTATCGGTCATTGAAAAACTTACAAAAAAGGCAGCAGCCGAAGGTTCCAAAGTAGTAGCTTTTCATGAATGTTCCATAACAGGATACACCTTTGCACGCCACCTTTCAAAAAACCAGATGCTTGACCTGGCAGAATTTATACCCGGAGGAGAAAGTATAACCCGGCTTACCCAAATTGCCGGCAAATACGATACGACCATCCTGGCCGGCCTTTTTGAGAAGGACGAGCAGGACAATCTGTTTAAATCATACGTTTGTGTAGATAAAACCGGACTGGTAGCCAACTACCACAAAATGCACCCGTTTATCAACCCCCACCTGACGCCGGGAAACCAGTACTGTGTTTTCGACCTTTATGGCTGGAAGTGTGGTATTTTAATTTGTTACGACAATAACATCATCGAAAATGTACGGGCAACAAAATTGCTGGGAGCCGATGTAATTTTCATGCCGCATGTTACTATGTGTACACCTTCATCGCGGCCCGGGGCAGGTTTTGTGGACCCCAGACTCTGGGAAAACCGGGAAAAAGACCCCACCTCCCTGCGACTTGAATTCGATGGCATGAAAGGAAGGCAGTGGCTTCTGAAATGGCTGCCTTCGCGTGCTTACGACAATGCCGTTTATGTAGTTTTCGCCAATCCTATTGGCATGGACGACGACCAGCTGAAAAACGGGTGTTCCATGGTTATCGACCCATTTGGCGACATTGTGGCCGAATGCCGTACGTTGGGTGACGACATTGTCACATCGGTACTTATACCCGACAAACTTACCCAGGCAGGCGGATACCGTTACCTGCAGGCCCGCAGACCCGATATGTACCGCCACATAATTGGAATGGAACACACGCCGGAACAAAAGGTAAGCTGGCTGACGGATAACCAAAAAGGTGAAGCAAGGAATTAAGACGGTTTTCCTTTCTTTCGCTAAAGTTTTTTAATTTTGAAAATAAATTGGAAAGAAGGGATTACTGTGAAACTACGAATCATTTTATTTTTACTTTTTGTTTACGGGGGCGCTGCTGCCCAGGAACCATTAATGCCGGAACTTCCCGCGCAAGATACAGTATCGGTGGAGGCAGAACGGCAATTGATGTACCATCAGTTTTTGTCGGGAACACTGCAATCCGGCGAAATGATGGAGCCACTGCAGTTGCCTGAATTCGATTTCAGGGGAGAATTATCCCGTCGCTATAATTTCAGTTTTTCAGAATCCATGGAGTATCATCAGTGGAACCTGAACGGGATGCTTCCGGGAACGCATGGATTTACTCCTTCCCCGTTTCTCCGCGACGGCGCTGTTTTAAGCAGCGCCGCCTACAAGTTGGGCAACGGATTCACCCTGGGCGGGTACAGTTTTGGCGCCAATTCAATCCACACCGCTCCATTTCTCAACCAGGGGATAAATAATTTCGATGTCAGGGGATCGACCCTGTTTATGAAATACAATGTCTCAAAAAATTTCAAAATAGAAACCCGTGTCAACGTTACGCAGGGACCGGGATACTAAACCAGGAACATGTTGGAAACATCACTTTAAACATTGAACTTTAAACTCGAAAATACGCCATGTTAACCGTTTACAAAGCATCTGCAGGTTCCGGAAAAACTTTCCAGCTGGTGGCGGAATACCTGAAACTCCTGCTGAAAAATCCGGTCAGTTACCGGCACATTCTGGCAGTTACCTTTACAAACAAAGCCACAAACGAGATGAAAAGTCGTATCCTGGAACAGCTGTACCTGCTGGCCAACCACCGGGATTCCGATTATACAAAACTGCTGAAAAATGAAACTTCGCTTACCGAGAAAACCATCCGGGAACGAGCCCGCCGGGTGTTAAAAAATATTCTGCACGATTACAACCGTTTTTCAGTAAGTACCATCGACTCATTCACACAGCGCGTTATCAAAGCATTTAACCGTGAAATGGGAATTTCGCCCCACTTCACACTGGAACTCGACAATGACCTCATTCTGGAAGAAGCAGTCGATCGGCTCCTGGCCAAAGTAGATTCCGACAAACAACTTCGCAAATGGCTGGTGGAGTACAGCAAAGAAAAAATAAGGGAAAACCGCAGCCACCGGATTGAAGAAGATATAAAATTGCTTGGAGGGGAATTATTCAAAGAAAAATTTCAGCTATATTTTCCCCTTGCCGGCAGCGGCAAAAACACACCCTACACCCGCGAAAACCTGGAATCTTTCAGAAAAGAACTTGATAAAATTACTGCCTGGTTTGAAAACACCCTCAGGACAAAAGGAAAGGAAGGGGTTGCCATTTTTTCAAACGAAGGATTGGAAATGGAGGACTTTTCAGGGAAAGGACGCGGCATTGGCGGCTTCTGGGTAAAGCTGGCGGAAGGAAAATTTCCAAACTTCACAAAAACAGTGGCGGACTGTGCCGAAGACCCGGAAAAATGGTATGCCAAAACAAGCAAAAAAACCAACCAAATTCACCAACTGGTGGAAACGCGGTTACGGCCATTGCTTCAGGAAATCCTGTTCTTTTACTATGAAAACCTCACAAAGTATCAATCAGCAACAGAGGTACGCAAACAGCTACGGGTACTGGGAATTCTTACCGATTTAAAAGAGGAGGTAACAGCGCTTTTGCATGAAAAAGGGGTTTTGCAACTTTCAGATTCCAACCTGTTGCTGAGCAAAATTATTGGCGACAGTGATTCCCCCTTCATTTATGAAAAAATCGGAACCCGGTTCAACTATTATATGCTGGATGAATTTCAGGACACGTCGTCGCTGCAGTGGGAAAATTTTAAGCCACTGGTAGCCAATGCACTTGCCGAAGGGCACCCTGCCCTGCTCGTGGGCGATGTCAAACAGTCGATTTACCGGTGGCGCAACAGCGACTGGAACATCCTCGCATCGCAAATTAACTCCGACTTTCCTCACTATCCACCCACTGAAATTCCGCTTGAAAAAAACTGGCGAAGCGAACGAAATATCATCGATTTTAACAACGCGGCTATCGGGGAATTGAAAAAAGCATTCGAAAATTTCCTGTTTGAAGAAATTGAAAATGAAGATTACCAGGAAAAGTTCCGCTCTATCTACCAGCATTTTCGGCAGGAACCCGGAAAACCTGAAAAGGAGAGAAAAGGAAAGGTGGAGATCAGCTTTTTACCCGAAGATGATTTTGAGGAAAACTCCGCCAACCAGCTGGTAGAAGAAGTGAAGCAACTTCAGGACAAAGGGCTGAAAGCTTCTGAAACCGCCATACTCATCCGGAAAAACAAGGAAGGCGCCAAAATTATCGAAACCTTTCTGGCAGCTGCCAAACGAGACGAAAATAAAGGCTACAACCTTTCTGTTCTGTCCAACGAATCGCTTTTCCTGTTTGCTTCGCAGGGGGTTAACCTGGTGATGCGGGTTGTTGAGCTGTTGATTGATCCCGAAAATAAAATTCAAAAAACCGCCCTGTTACACCTGTGGCTGTCGTGGCTGAAACCCCTGCTGAATGACCTGGGAAGCCTGCAGTCCAATAAAAGTCAGTTAACTTTTGAATTTGAAAATTCGTCCCCAGGCGACTGGCTCATCGATAATGATTTTGAAATCGTTTTTGATAAAGAGCTGGGAGCAACCATGGAGCAACTCAGGGAAAAAGTGCTGCTGACATCTCTCGATGAAACCGTTACGGAAATTTGTGCAAGCTTTGGTCTTTTCGATATACAATCCGAACTGCCCTTTCTGCAAACACTCATCGACCAGGCAGCCGGAGTAAAAACATCGCTTTCAAACGACCTTTCCAACCTGTTGTTTTGGTGGAACGAAAAAGGATACAAAACGTCGGTGACCATAAACGAAGAAGTGGACTCGGTGCGCCTGCTTACTGTTCACAAAGCAAAAGGGCTTGAGTTTGAAGCCGTTTTATTGCCGTTTTTTAACTGGGATACTTCGTGGACGGGCAACCAGGCACCCTTGCTTTGGTGCCGGCCGGAAACCGGGCCATTCAACCGTTTTCCCCTGCTACCGGTGAAAGCCGGCAGCAAACTCTCCGATACCATTTTCCAGGAAGACTATTTCGAGGAAAAAGTGAATAGCTTTACCGACACCCTGAACCTGGTTTATGTGGCTTTTACCCGGGCCAAATCGGCCCTGTTTGTTCATTGCAAAAAACCGCGAGAAAAGAAAAACGCAAAAGATAAAGGAAAACCCGGCAAGTCGGTAAACGCGCTGTTAGCGTATTCTTTGAAACAAATGGCCAATGGTTACGACGGCAATTTTGCCGGTTGCCGGAACGAGGAAAATACTGCTTTCCGTTACGGTGAATTGCCGGCTTTCAGTAAAAAAGAAGGCACACAAGAAGTGGGCTGGATAAAAAAATACCATCACCACGACTTCAGCAACCGCATTCGCCTGCGGCTGAACAGCGAAGATTTTTTGATAACAGGCGAACAAAACCGTTCGGTAAAAAACACCGGTAAACTGGTACATGAAATCCTGGCGGAAGTGGAAACCGCAGACCATATTCAATCAGCCTGCAACAAAGCGTTCAGGGAAGGAAGGATAACGGAAGCCGAACAAGAAGCGATCCTGAAAAAGCTGGAAAAAAGCCTGGAAAACCCGGCAATAAAAAGCTGGTTCGATGGAAGTTACAAAGTATTAAACGAACGCAACCTGCTCGCTCCCGAAAAAATCCTCCGCCCCGACCGCATCATGGTTTCCGGAAAACAAGCAGTGGTGGTAGATTACAAATGGGGCGAAAAAATGCCCGAAAAATACCGAAAACAGGTAATCCGTTATGCCGAAACCTTAAAAGCAAGTGGCTTCGGGAAAGTGGAAGGGTATCTGTGGTATATTAACCAGGACGAAGTGGAGAAGGTGGTATAGTGCGAATAACTGGTAATTCAGGTGAAAAATATTTTATAACTTTGCGAAAAATTGGAGCAACAATGGATGGAGCATTAAAACATTTCAGATATATCGATTTAACCACGCTTACTTCTTCCGGTCAAAGGAAATTAATTGATGTGTATAAAAAATTGCTTCAGGAATTTCCAAAACAAAAAAAATCAACAAAACCTTCTGATTTTGAGAAAAAAATAATTGAGCTTTCTCAAATAAACAACAGAAAAAATATCCGTATTGGAAAAGATATCGATATTTCAAAATTAACCGAAAGCATGTATGATGCAGTACTTTGACACAGATGTTTTGGTGCATTTTGTAATAAACCAGGATTTGGCCAAGCACCAAAAAGCTCAGGAATTAATTCTCCAGGCTGCAAAATCCAATACTTTTTTAATTTCCTTTTTATCGCTAAATGAGTTTGCATTTGTATTAACCAAACTTAAAATCGATAAAAATTTAATTGACAGAAATTTAGATGTATTTTTAACTTCCTTACCCAAAGAGGTTGATTTGGATACTTTTCAAAGGGCAAGAATTTTTGCAGAAAAAACAGGGTACAATAGTTTTTCGGATTGTCTGCACGCATCTATCGCAGAAAAATTTTGCAATGAACTTTTCACTTTCAACAAACATGATTTTAAAAAGATAAAACGATTGACTGAATTAAAAATTAATATTTTATAGTACACCATGATACAGCGAATTCAAACCATTTACATATTTTTTGCCGCCCTGCTTTCGGCTGCATTGCTGAAACTGGGATTTGCCGAACTGGAAGTAAACGGCGAATGGTATATTTTCGATGCCAAAGGAATTTTCAGCGGCGAACAAATGATATTTGACGGGCTGCCTGTAATGGGTTTCATCGGATTGATCACCCTGCTGCACCTCGTCGCCATCTTTCTGTATAAAACCCGCATCCGCCAAATCCGGATTCTCGGGTTCACCATTGTCCTGCTGCTGGGGCTTTTGGGAATTATGCTCTACTTTTTGCATGCCGGTTTCGAAGATGCCAACGTAGCTTATAAAATTCCGATGGTTTTCCCGGTGCTGGCAATCATTCTCGACTACCTTGCTATCCGCGCCATCGGAAAGGACGAAGCATTGATTAGAAGTTTAAATCGTGTAAGGTAATTTATACTATGAAAGCGATGGTTTTCGCTGCCGGACTGGGTACCCGCCTGAAAGAAGAAACCCGCGACAAACCCAAAGCACTGGTAGAGATCAACGGGAAACCCTTGCTGCAACATGCCATTGAAAAATTAAAAAAAGCAGGCATCAGCGAAGTCGTAGTGAATGTGCACCATTTTTCCGGATTGGTGATTGATTTTGTCAACAGCCACTCCTTTGGGATACCGGTAAAAATTTCGGACGAAACCGAAAAACTGCTCGACACGGGCGGAGGGTTAAAAAAAGCCGCTCACCTGCTTTACGGCAAGGATTCCGTTTTACTATACAATGTGGACGTGTTGAGCAACCTCGACCTGCAATTACCCGTTCATGACCACCTCCGGTCGGGGGCGCTGGCCACACTTATCGTCCGCAAACGGGAAACGCAGCGGTATTTTAAGTTCAATGAAGAAAAACGATTGGTGGGCTGGATAAACAAAAAAACCGGGCAAACGGAAATTTCTGTTCCCGATCAGTTTGAAAATGCAACAGAAATGGCCTTCAGCGGTATTCATATTGTCCATCCTGAAATTTTCAAACAAATGCCCGGCGAAGACCGGTTTTCCATTACCGGTTTATACCTGAAGCTGGCAAAAAACCACCTCATCAAAGGTTTTTTCGATGAATCGGAATTATGGATGGATGTAGGCCGGCCCGAACAATTAGAAAAAGCCCGGTCACTGTGGCACAGCTAACCCAACGATCCCGATAATCGCATAAAACAAGTATCCAACAGGCAAAACCTGTTCCCTGAAATCCAATTATGAGTCAGTTACCACTACCCAATTTCCCGGTGATACTGCTGCAGTGATTTTACTTTATAAGCACCGTTCAGGCGTTCTTTTATCCCCTGGGTTGCGGCAAAAGCGGCAGCAGTTGTCGTAATGTAAGGAACATTGCATTTTATGGCCGTTTTACGGATATAAGAATCGTCGTATTCACTCAGCTTCCCGGCCGGCGTATTGACTACCAGGTCAATTTCACCATTCACAAGGGCATCTGTTATATTGGGCCGGTTTTCATAAATTTTATTGATGAACCGCGCCTCAATTCCATTCGCTTCGAGAAAGGATTTTGTGCCTCCGGTGGCCATAATGTCGAAACCCATATCGCGGAAATTCTGTGCCGTTTCAACTATTTTATCCTTGTCGCGATCGCCAATCGTCATAAGAACCGTTCCGCTGATTGGAAGCGGTGTTTTTGTGGCCTCCTGCGATTTAAAAAATGCCAGTCCAAACGAATCAGCCAATCCCAGCACTTCGCCTGTGGAGCGCATTTCGGGACCCAAAACCGGATCAACATCCGGGAACATATTGAACGGGAAAACAGCTTCTTTCACCCCAAAATGTTTGATCGGTTTACGTTCAAGGTTAAAATCGGAAAGTTTTTTCCCCAGCATAATTTCCGTTGCAATTTTAGCCATCGGGATGTTACAGATTTTGGAAACCAGCGGCACGGTGCGCGATGCCCGTGGATTCGCCTCGAGAATATACACCACATCTTTGTAAATGGCATACTGAATGTTCATCAACCCCACCACTTTCATCTCCATGGCAATGCGCCGGGTATATTCTTCGATGGTTTTCATCTGTTCCTCCTTAATAACAACGGGAGGGATGACGCAAGCAGAATCGCCGGAATGGATGCCGGCATATTCGATGTGCTGCATCACGGCCGGCACAAACGCATCGTTGCCGTCGGCAATGGCATCGGCTTCGGCCTCGATGGCATCTTCGAGAAACATGTCGATAAGAAGCGGACGGTCGGGCGTAACATCAACGGCAGCTGTTACATACTGAATGAGCATTTCCTCATCGAGCACGATTTTCATTCCTCGTCCGCCCAGAACATACGACGGACGTACCATCAGCGGATAACCAATGCGCGATGCAATTTCCAGCGCTTCGTCCAGGTTGCTGGCCATTCCCGATGCGGGTTGGGGAATATCCAGTTTTTCCATAATTTCCCTGAAACGGTCGCGGTCTTCGGCCAGATCGATGGTTTCGGGGCTGGTACCGATTACTTTCACCCCGTTGGCTTCCAGTTCATTGGCAATATTCAACGGAGTTTGACCGCCAAACTGCACCACTACCCCATCGGGTTTTTCTTTTTCATTAATACTCAACACATCTTCCACCGTAAGCGGCTCAAAATAGAGTTTGTGGGAAGTATCGTAATCGGTGGAAACGGTTTCGGGATTGCAATTGACCATAATCGATTCGTAACCGGAATCGCGGATAGCAAAAGCCGCATGAACACAGCAGTAATCGAATTCAATCCCCTGCCCGATGCGGTTTGGGCCGCCACCCAGAACCATTATTTTCTTTTTATCGTCCGTGGTCACTTTGTCCGGGGCATTGTAGGTTGAAAAGTAATAGGCCGCATCGGCGCCGCTCACCGGAACCGGTTCCCATGCTTCCTCCAATCCCAAATCAATGCGACGCGCGCGAATTTCTTTCTCCGGAATACGGAGCAGTTTGGCCAGGTACTTATCGGCAAAACCATCTTTTTTAGCCTGAATAAAAAGTTCGTCGGGCAATCCGGCCCCTTTGTATTTTAAAATTTTTTCTTCCAGCTCTACCAGTTCCTTCATCTGCTCAATAAACCAGGCTTTTATGAATGTTTTTTTGTGAAGCTGCTCCACAGTTGCGCCTTTTCGCAGGGCTTCATACATAATGTATTGCCGTTCGCTGGAGGGTTCTTTCAGCATCAACATCAGTTCTTCCAGCGGTTTATTGTTGAAATCTTTGGCAAACCCCAATCCGTACCGCCCGGTTTCCAGCGAGCGGATGGCTTTTTGCAGGGCTTCTTTGTAGTTTTTCCCGATACTCATTACTTCGCCGACTGCCTGCATCTGGGTACCAAGTTTATCTTCCAGCCCGTCGAATTTTTCAAAAGCCCATTTGGCAAATTTCACTACCACATATTCACCCCACGGGGTATATTTTTCAAGGGTTCCTTTGCGCCAGTAGGGGATTTCATCAAGGGTCAACCCGCCGGCCAGAAGTGCCGAAATCAGCGCAATCGGGAAGCCGGTGGCTTTGGAGGCCAGTGCCGATGAACGGGAGGTGCGCGGGTTAATTTCAATCACCACCACACGGCCTGTTGCCGGGTCATGCGCAAATTGCACATTGGTTCCGCCAATCACCCCTACATCTTCCACAATCCGGTAGGCATAATCCTGCAGCCGTTTCTGCAGCGCTTCTGAAATGGTTAGCATGGGTGCCGTACAAAACGAATCGCCGGTATGGACGCCAATGGCATCTACATTCTCGATAAAACAAACCGTAATCAGCTGGTTTTTAGCGTCGCGCACCACCTCCAGCTCCAGTTCTTCCCATCCCAGCACCGATTCCTCCACCAAAATCTGATTTATCATGCTTGCCGCTATTCCGCGTGAAGCAACGGTGCGCAGTTCTTCAATATTGTAAACCAGTCCGCCGCCTGTGCCTCCCATGGTATAAGCAGGGCGGATGACCACGGGATACCCAAGGTCTTCGGCAATCTTTTCTGCAGCTTCCACCGAGTTGACGGCGGTGCTCCGTGGCATTTCAATGCCCAGCCGTGCCATCGAGTTTTTAAATTCGGTGCGGTCTTCCCCTTTTTCAATGGCCGCCAGGTTGACCCCAATCACCTCCACATCGAATTCCTTCAGGACACCTTTTTTTTCCAGCTGCAACGAAAGGTTCAGTGCAGTTTGTCCTCCCAGGTTGGGCAGCAAGGCATCGGGACGTTCTTTTTTGATGATTTCGGTGAGGGCATATTCGTTAAGGGGTTCAATATAGGTATAGTCCGCCATTTCAGGATCGGTCATAATGGTTGCCGGATTGGAGTTTACCAGGACAATCTGGTAACCAAGCGAACGAAGCGCTTTACAGGCTTGGGTTCCGGAGTAGTCGAATTCACAGGCCTGTCCGATAATAATGGGGCCCGATCCGATGATGAGGATTTTGTGAAGATCTTCCCTTTTTGGCATAAGACTTTTTTTTGAATGTTTTTTATAATATCTCACAAAAATGCCCTTTAATTTTTAAATATGTTACCTGAAAAGAAAAAAAATAACCGATTTCAAAAAAACTTGATTTTGGAGATGGAATCTAAGCTCGTATTACCGAAAGGCTATCCTTTTCTTTTAAAACCTTTCTGTGATGACTATTCCCTTTAAAAGTTGAACTTTTGTTGTAATTTTTGGTTTCATTGTCAAACAAATCAGTAATGAAAGAAAGGACAACATTTATGATATTTTTTGCTGTTGTTATTGTGGTGAACCTGGTGGTGAACCTTTATATTTTTTCGAAAACCCGTGCCGTTTTCCCCGGGGTAACCGGAGCGTGGTGGGGCGCAACCATTTTGTTTTGGCTGATTGCGTTCGCCTATGTACTGGGGAGGTTTTCCGAACGTGCCGGCCCAGCCTGGCTGGCCGAACCGTTGGTGGCAATTGGCTCATGGTGGCTGGGGGCCATGGTTTATCTCACGCTGTTGTTTTTGCTTGCCGATATTCTCAGGGGAATCAACGGATTGTTCAATATTACAGAGTTTCTCCGGTTTAGCTGGGCAAGCGGCAAAGGAAAATCAATCATTTTACTGATTTATTCGCTCACGGCCATTATTCTGGTTGCGGGCTACTTCAATGCGAAATTCCCCACGGTTCAGCGGGTTGCCTTTCAAATAGACAAACCCGTCCCCGATGGCAAACAAAAAGTTGTGCTGGTTTCCGACATCCACCTCGGAATGATGATTTCCAACGGCAGGCTCGACAGGATGGTGGAGCTGGTGAACGCTGAAAAGGCCGATATTGTTTTACTTGCCGGCGATGTTTTCGATGAAGACCTGGGGCCGGTTATTCAAAACAACATGGGTGATCTTCTGAAAAATTTACGTGCAAAACACGGCGTTTACGCGGTTTTGGGAAACCATGAGTTTTACGGAGGCGCCGACACAGCTCATGAGTACCTGGAAAACCACAACATTACCGTGTTGCGCGACAGTGTGGCTATTCTACCCAACGGGATTGCCATTGCCGGCCGCGATGATATTACCGGTGAAAGGATGAATGGAAACCCAAGGAAAACCCTGGAAGAACTGCTTATCAATATAAATACCGACAAACCGGTTTTTATGCTCGACCATCAACCCTATAAACTTTCGGAAGTAGCTGCGCAAAATGTGGATTTACAGGTTTCGGGGCACACCCACCACGGGCAAATGTGGCCGTTTAATTACATTACCGGTTCCATTTTCGAAATCAGCAAGGGTTATGGAAAAATCAACAAAACCCATTTTTATGTCTCTTCGGGGTATGGCACCTGGGGGCCGCCCATCCGTACCAACAGCCGTTCGGAGATTGTAGTAATGGAAATTAGCGGGACGTAGAAAATTTGACATATAACATCCGTTCTAAAAATCGAACAGTAGATTGTCAATCAATAATTGGGGCATCTAAACCCAAAAACTAATGTCAAGTCAAATTTATAATGTAGCCCAAATCCGGGCAAGCGAATGGCCGGGAGCTTTCAACTGCAAATCGAGGAAATAACCAAACGGGGTTTGTGCGGTGGTAAACCCTCCGTTTTGCAGCCGTTTTTCCGCCAAATCAAAAACTTCTTTGGTAAATTCCACCGATGCTTTTGAATCGGAAAGATGAGCAAACGAATGGAGAATAACTTTTTTGCAGTCGTTTTTACGGGCTGTCCACTTCAGGTGGTTCACCAACTTCTTTTCGCGGCTTTTGGCGCCACTCTCCTCATCGCCTTCCTCCACCTGGATAAAAGCCAGAATGGAATCGGTATAAGTGGCTCCTTCGGTTATTTCTTCCGCCGACTCCAGGTTTTTCTGTGCCGGGGTATAGCTAAACTCATCCACATACATTACCAAAACTTTCATCTAATTTGCCATTTTTACCAGTAGTTCCTCGCTTAGTTTTTCAGCCCAATCGCACAACAGTTTTTTTTGCTCTTCCGTTAACCTTGCCTTGGAGTGCATAAAGGTGTATGACTTCAAAGGCATATTTCCTTTCTCCACCTCTTCGCACATTTCATCCAATGCCCCAATTTGATCCAACACCTCCATTTCACCCCATTCCGAAAGATTCAGTTCCTCTTTGCCATCGGTGATATGGTTATTCACCATCCACGATACGGGTGCGATGGAATGAAACCAAAGGTAATTGGTCTCGCCGGAATGGCAATCGAGACAGGCATTTTGAAGCAGGGTACTTACATCATCTGAAATTTCATTTTGGTTGAACAGATGCGCCTCCGTACGTTCGCCCCGGTTTTTCTCAGGTTGGATGAACTGAATTGCAGCAAATGCCACAACCAGCAGCACTAAAATGATTTGAAACAGCTTTCTCATAATTTCACTGATGTTCAGTTCCCTATAAGTGTTTTCATTTCATTTTGGGCCCAGTTTATTATGATTTCCTTCTGTTCGCTGGTCAGCGCCTTGTCCGGCTTTTTTTCCAGATAACGTCCAGGAGGCATTTCGTCCTCTTCTACCATTTCAGCTATTGCCTTTAACTTGGTAATTTTTCGCACTTTTCCCAGTTCATCAAACTTTTTAAAATCAAGTTCTTCTTTGGCATCCTCATTCTGAGAACCGGTAGTGTGGCACTCAAAACAAGAATTTTCGATGAGGGTTTTAACCTCTTTGGGAAAAACTTCTTCGTCCTCCGCAGAATCTGCTTTAAAAGAAGTGGTAAGGATAACTGCGCCAAACAAAAAAGTGGCAGTAATAAAAGCCGGCAAAATAAATTGTTTCATAATTCATCCGTTTTAAGGTAAAACATGTCTTAATATACGGCATTATTTGTAAAACACAAAATAAAAGGAAAATGTCAGGAAAGAAATTTCCGGGAGGAGCGGTGAATTTGGGAAAACATCAAACTGTGCTCTTATTTTAAATATTAACTTTGGCCAAAAAGTGAAGAGGATGCGGAGTTTTTTTTTAACAACTTTTTGCCTGCTGTTTTTGGCAGTAAGTGCCACCGGCCAGGTTTCGCAAGGAGTACGTCCAATGGATATCCCTGCCCTGAAAAGCCGGGGAATTCCGAAAAAAGTTATGCCGGCGGTAAAAAATAACGAACTGCGAAAAAAAGCAGCTGAACGGCAACATCCGGAAAGCAGGCTAAAACCGTTTGAATTTGCGCATGCATTTAACGTTGATATTTCCCCTGAAAACGAAGGGTTGTGGGTTAACAACATCCGGGGGTACAATGTATGGCAGGTAAAAATCCATTCCGAAGGAGCATTTTCCCTTAACCTGATTTTTGAACAATTCGACCTTCCGCAGGGTGCCCGGCTTTTCCTTTTCAACCAGTCTGAGGGACATTACCTGGGAGCGTTTACTTCGCAAAATAATAAACCATCGGGTAAGTTTGCGGTGTCTCCTGTGGCGGGCGACGAATTAACTGTTCAATATGAAATCCCGGCAGAATACCCTAAAAAAAATGATTTTATTATAACCCGGGTAAACCATGATTTTACGGGAATATTGAAAAACAAAGAACGCAGGCCTTTGGGAGAAGCAGCCGGCTCGTGCAACCTCGATATTAATTGCGGTGAAGGCAGCGATTGGAAAGATGTGAAAGATGCCGTTTGCCGGATTATTGTAAACGGAAGGGAAATTTGCACCGGAACCCTGGTTAACAACACGGGGGAAGACGAAAAGCCTTATATAATTTCAGCTGCACATTGTTACGACAAATGGGAGTATGCCGAAACTTCGGTTTATACATTTAACTACGAAAGTCCCTATTGTGCACCACTCGACGGAGACCCTTCCAATTCTGTTTCGGGCGCGGTGATGAAGGCGCAATCAGACAGCCTTGATTTTGCCCTGACCGAGCTGACCCTGGTGCCGCCTCCTGAATTCCGTCCCTATTATGCCGGGTGGGATAAAACCGGAACCATTGCCGATTCATCCACCAGTATCCACCATCCCCAGGGCGACATCAAAAAAATTTCTATCGACAGCGATCCCCCTGTATTTTCCAGCTATCCGGAGGATGAATATACCTCCAACGGATTTATAAAAATTTTAAGGTGGGAAAAGGGTGTAACTGAAGCAGGATCTTCGGGAGGGCCCCTTTTTAACCCCGGACGGAACCTGATTGGCACCCTTACCGGAGGATCGGCATCGTGCAGCAACCCGGTGAATGACTATTTTTCCCGTTTCGATATGGCCTGGGAATTCAAATCGGATTCAGCAAAACAACTGAGGCACTGGCTCGATCCACTAAATTCAAATGCCAGTATTCTACCCGGAAAAAGATTTTACACTGATGAGAACCTCTGCCTGCCTTTTACCAACCTGGCCGATTTTGATGAACACGAAAATGTAATCCTGACGGACGGCAATCAGGATGCAGGTTACTGGGGCGGCACCAACAGTATGGGAATTACCGGTTTCGCCGAGCGTTTTTCCGTTTACGGCAATGAGCAACTTTCCGGTGTTTCGCTGGGGGTTGGCAAAATAGTGCTCGCCGATTACCCCTCGGAAAGTGAAATCAGGATAAACGTTTACAACGGAGAATCGATGCCCGAAAATTTAATCTACTCGGAGCCGGTGAAAATCAACAGCCTCATAGCCGATGCCATGAACTTTATCAGTTTTACTGAAACCGTTGAACCTGCCGATACATTTTTTGTAGGATTTGAATTAAACAATGTACAACCTAACGACACCTTTGTTGTTTACCAGTCGCTGCGTCAGCCTGAAAGGGAGAATTTTTTCTGGTTCAACCAAAACAATGTTTGGCATAATTTTAAAACCGCCAACAGTGAAAATTTTTCTATGACCAATGTTTTCGAGCTGGTAGCCTGCAATGTAGATGGGCTGGTAACCGACACCCCGCTGGTCAGAAAGCCAATGCAGGCACTGATTTACCCCAACCCGGCCCGCAGGCAATTTACGTTTGAAGCCGGACAAACGTTCGACCAGGAGGATATCCGTGTATTCAATCTCATTGGCCAGGAAGTAGAAGGTAAATTGTTTAACCACCGCGATAAAAAAATTCAAATTGATTTGTCGGGAAATGTTCCGGGAGTTTACTTTGTGCGTTTAAAAACTGCACAAGGCATGGTTTCTAAAAAAGTAACCTATATTCCGTAGTAAATAAAAAGATATGCGTTACCCAATATACTTCTTTTTACTGTTTTTTTTATTTGCAGCGTGCACAAATTCCGGGGATATTCAGGAAAGAAATAACAACCCGAATGATTATGCCCGCGGATTTCAAATTGAAAAAAGGGATGGGCTTACCAAACTCACGGTATTCGATCCCTGGGAAAAAGCCAAAAATGTTTCAATGGAGTATTACCTTTTGGAGAAAAACAAGGCGGTCCCCGATTCCCTTTCGGAGCAAAACATTATACGAACTCCGGTGGAGCGTGTGATCTGCCTCTCTACCACTCACCTGGCCTTTTTGGAAGCACTAAACGAAACCGCCGCGGTAACGGGCATTTCGGGCAGTCAGTATGTTTCCAACCCAAAAATAAGGGAACGGATAGCGCAGGACGGGGTACCCGATGTGGGTTACGGGCAGAACCTGAATTACGAACTGATTGTGGACCAGGAACCCGATTTGGTATTGGTTTACGGAATTGGAAGCGAGGTGACCACTCACACACAGAAACTGGAAGAACTGGGTATCCCGGCAGTTATGGTAGCCGAATTCCTGGAGGAAACCCCGCTGGGAAAAACAGAATGGTTAAAGTTTGTAGGCGCCCTTTTCGGGAAAGAAAAACAGGCTGCTGATTATTTTAACGAGGTGGAAGAAGCATACTTTGAACTTAAAAACCTCACTGCCAACAAGGACGACAAGCCTAAAGTAATGGTAGGTGCGCCATACAAAGATGCCTGGTGGGTACCGGGGGGAAAATCATACCTGGCCAACCTCATTGCCGATGCCGGCGGTCACTACCTGGGCAAGAACAACCCATCACACGAAAGTTATGTTATTTCATTCGAGAACGCTCTTGTTTGGGGCGACGAGGCGGACGTGTGGATAAACATGGGCAACATGACCTCAAAAAAAGAGATAATTGATTCCAACCAACGGTTCCGGAACTTCAGGGTGTTTAATGAAGGAAAAATTTATAACAACATCAAAAAACTTGGAAGCCACGGGGGGAATGATTTTTGGGAAAGCGGTACGGTAAATCCGCACCTCGTACTCCGCGACTTAATTGCCATTTTTCACCCGGAACTGACCGATGCCGAAATGACCTATTACCAAAAAATAAAATGACTCAACTGCAACAAAATAAAAAACAGCCTGTTGCCCTGATATTTTTACTGCTGGGGGTGTTGTTCGTGCTGTTTTTTATCGCCGACTTGCTGCTCGGCTCCATCATAATCCCCGTAAAACAAGTGTTGCTGGCACTTTTCTCTTCGCCTGAAAGCAGTGGTACTTTCCACACCATTATATCAGAATTCAGACTTCCCAAGGCACTAACAGCCGTTTTTACCGGTGCAGCATTATCGTTGAGCGGGTTACAAATGCAAACCGTTTTCCGCAACCCGCTGGCAGGGCCTTATGTTTTGGGCATCAGCGCTGGCGCCAGCCTGGGGGTGGCGCTGTTTGTAATGGGATTTTCATCGGTACTGGCTTTCGGTATTTTCTCCGTTACCGGCGCCTGGTCGCTGGCTTTGGTGGCCTGGGCCGGATCGTTCCTGGTGATGTTGCTGGTGCTGTATGTGTCGTCACGCGTAAATGATATTATGACCCTGCTTATTCTCGGAATCCTGTTTACCAGCGCTGTAGCGGCCATTGTAAGCATATTGCAGTATTTCAGCAACGAATCGATGCTCAAAGCCTTTGTAATCTGGACCATGGGAAGCCTCGGAAGCGTTACCAAGTCGCAACTCGCGGTTTTAGCCCCGGCCGTTGGGGCGGGAATCCTGCTGGCATTGCTGAAAATAAAAGATTTAAACGCCTTCCTGTTGGGTGAAGATTATGCCCGCTCGCTGGGCGTTTCCATTAAAACCAGCCGTGTCGTCATCTTTTTAAGCACCAGCCTGCTGGCCGGTACCATCACTGCTTTCTGCGGCCCTATCGGGTTCATTGGTATTGCAGTGCCCCACATCTGCCGGGTACTGTTTAAAACGGCTAACCACCTGATCCTGGTCCCGGCAGTAATTATTACCGGAAGCATTGTGATGCTTTTCAGCGATATTGTTTCGCAACTTCCGGGGATGCAAACTACCCTGCCCATTAATTCGGTAACGGCCCTCATTGGTATTCCGGTTATCATCTGGATGATTGTAAAAAACAGAAAATTCGTTTCTGTATCATGAAGGAAAAAAACATCCATATCGAACTGGAACAACTTTCGGTGGGTTACGGGCAGCCCGGCGAAACTCCGCTGGAAGTACTAAAAGATGTCAACCTGCAGGCAGCCCCCGGCGAAATGGTGGCACTGATTGGCAGTAATGGCATCGGAAAAAGCACCCTGCTGCGAACCCTTGCCGGTTTTCAGCCCTGGTTTTCAGGAGATATCCGGATCAGCGGAAATGGGCTTAAAACACTTGGCCCCAAAGAAATTGCACGTATTATGAGTTTTGTTTCCACCGAAAACGTACGGGTGCCCAACCTTTCTGTTTTCGATTTGGTGGCCTACGGACGTTTTCCTTACACCAACTGGATAGGAATGCTATCAGACAATGATAAAGCCATTGTTAACGATGCCATTGAAAAGGTGGGCCTCGGCGGGTTCGGGCACCGGCCTGTAATGCAGATAAGCGATGGCGAACGGCAACGGGCCATGATTGCCCGGGCGCTGGCGCAGGACACCCCCGTTATTATTCTTGATGAACCCACTGCCTACCTTGATGTCAGCAACAAATACGAAATTTTTCATTTGCTGCAGGTGCTGGCGAACGAAAAGAAAAAAACAGTGGTACTTTCGACCCACGACCTGAACATTGCCCTGCGCGAAGTGGATAAACTCTGGATTGTGACCGAAACCGGCACCTACCAGGGAGCTCCCGAAGATGCTGTACTGAAAGGATGGCTGAACCAGCTTTTCCGAAACGAACACGTAGGATTCGACCCCAATGCCGGTGAATTTTTCTTCAAAAAAGAGTTTCGGGCAAAAGTGAAAGTAGAAGGCGAAGGGCTGCCCCTGATCTGGACCCTGCGGGCCCTCAACCGCAAAGGTTACCAAATTGTAATGCAGGCAGAACCCGATTTCCGGGTAATAGCCAACGAAAATAACTGGGAAATGATTTCGGGATCCTCAAAAAAAGAGTTTCAAAGTATCTACCAGCTTTTGTCGTACCTGGAATAGCCCCACCTTCTCAATCTATTCTCCCTTCAACTCCTCTCCCCTTGTATAAAAGCGGGTGGTAGGATAAGCAAACCGGATGTCGTTGTGGTTACGAAAACCTGTGAGAATATCCTGCCAGATTTCGTTTTCGGACCCTCTGCGTTTCCGCGGATTGCAAAGGTAGCGGATGGTCAGTTGCACCCCGAACTCTTTCACCGAGGTATAAACATACGGCGTGAGGTGGGTATAGTGGATCATGAAGTTTTTGCTGGCTTCAAAAATTTCTTTTTCTGCTGCCCGGTCGATGTTTTCAGCCCGGCGGTTTACAATATCCTGAAGAATATTTTTTGCTTTCTCCCAGTTACTTTCAAAAGTCAGGCGCACCTGCATTTCATTCCAGATATAATCGAAACCGGTGCTGTAATTCACCTGCGGATCGGTAAAAACCTTGCCGTTGGGCAGGTGAATGATACGGCCTGTACTTTGGTCGGCCTCTACCCAGTTATTGATCTCCAGAATGGTGAACTGGAAAAGCCGGATGTCGATCACATCCCCTGCATGTTCGCCGATTTGCACCCGGTCACCCACGTTAAACGGATGGCGGACAACAATAAAGAACCATCCGGCAAGGTTGGTGAGCGGATCTTTCAGCGCAATGGCCAACCCTGCCGAAAATAATCCGAGAAAGGCACCAAACTGCCGGAAAGCCTGTAACCACACACTGCTCACTAAAACTAATCCAATGAAGGGAATGATAAACGAAAGGGACCGATTCCACTGGTAACGGGTTTTTACACTTTTCGTTTGACGCCAGACCAATCGTAAAACAGCTATTTTGACAAGATACAGAAACAGAATAATACCCAGAGAAAGAATAATCTTTTCCAGTGTTTCATGTGGCAGGCCGGTGGTGTCGGCAAAAAAATCGTGAATATTCTTCATGCGATAACAGTTAATGGCAGGAATTTACAAAATTTCCTGCAATCCTATCATGTCAACCATACAACAAAGACCTATAACCAATCTTTCTTTCTGAAAAAATACAACATCCCGGCGGCTATAATTGCCATCACTCCCAGCATAACAAAATACGCATATTTAAAATGCAGCTCAGGAAGGTAGTCGAAATTGGTACCATAAATTCCTGCAACAAAAGTAAGGGGAATAAAAATGGAAGCGAAAATCGTCAATACTTTCATCACCTCGTTGGTGCGGTTCGCCACATTCGAATGGTAAATATTGAGGTAATCGTTTGCCATATTGTGGTAAATTTCTATTGCCTCCAATGCCTGAATGGTTAAATCGTTCAAATCTTTCAGGAAACTGACTGTTTTCTTCTGAATGAATTTTGAATCGGTTTTATTCAAAAACAGCATCATCTCTTTCAGCGGAAAAACAGATTTCCGGAGGTAGCCAACATTGGTTTTCAAGCGGTATATTTTCTCAATCGTCGATTTCCGGGAATTGTGAAGCACTTCGTTTTCCATGCCTTCCATGTAAGATCCCAGGCGTTCGATGTTGTGGATGTATCCGTCAACCAGCGTATCGATAAGCGTATAAGCCAGGTAGTCGGCTCCCCATTGCCGGATTCGTCCCCGGCCATTTCGAATCCTGTCGCGCACAGGCTCAAAATAACGGGCGGTTTTTTCCTGGAAGGTAACCACTGAATTCCGCCCCAGAACAATGGACACCTGGTCGCCGGCAATCCGTTCATTTTCTTCCTGAAAATCCAGAATTTTAAGAAAAAAGGTAAGGTTCTTTTCATTTTCTGCCACCTTGGGGCGCTGGTCGGTGTTTAATATATCTTCCAGCTCCAGGGAAGGAATGTCAAACCGTTCTCCTGCCTTCGCTATCAGGGCAGTGTCCTGCAACCCGTAAATATCCACCCACATTACCGACCCTCCGGGGACTGATTCCGGAATTTCATCGAGGCTTTTCACATGTTTTTCCTCCACCTTTTCCCGGCTATAAATCATCAGGTGAATTTCGGTTGTTTCCATTTTCCGGTTCCCGATAAAAATAAGCGAACCGGGCATTGTGCCGTGCGATTTCTTCCGGCTTTTAATAAAACGTGCCATTATTCTATGGGTTTTTGATCTTTCGAATGAACAAATAATATGGTACCCAGTTCATCGTATCCCTCAAAAAGTTCTTCTTTCTTCTTTTTCACCCGCTCTGCCCTGATTCCAATAAGGGTAAGCCCTGCATTGGCAGAATGTTCGTTGATGATAGATTTTGAGGAGACGTCCTGATCCTGCTGCAACAGCCGGATGTTTTTTCCTGAGATAGGCAATCTTCCCGACTGGACCAGCTCATTCATCGCTTCTTTTGTTTTTTCGACCTCCCCGGGCTGGCAGATGTTAAAGATCTGAATTTGACCTTTTTTCCAGTCGGGATGCCCGGAAATAATAAACCCGAGGAAAATCATCAGGTTGGCATTTTCGGTATCAAGTGAATTGATCCAGATATGAATTCCTTTTTTAAAGGTGATTTCCCGCTGACTGCTGGCCATGATACAAATATCGAAATCGCCCGAATTCACCAGGGCAAAATTATCGATAATTTCGGTCAGGTTCAATGGATTTTCTTTGTCGTATTCAAAAATCACCATGTTATTTTCCATTCCGGCAATCCCGGGAATCTGGATAGCCTGCGCAATGGCCGAGGTGTTTGAAGGCGAAATCAGGGTATCGATGTAAACATGGTTCTCGATGTTGTTCACATGGTCGAGCAGTTTTTTGTGTTCTTGCCGGGCCTGCTCTGCCGTGGTTTTTGAGTAATACCCCACAATGTGATGGAGGTAAGTTCCAAACCCGTATTTGTATGAGATCCAGTTTAACAGGCGAAATGCCTTGTCGCGCTTAAATGAATCTTTTGAAATACAGATGGCACTGGGGCGCCACTCTTTGTACACCTTTTTGGTCTGTTTTTTCTGAATCATCACCTGCAGGTTGCGGTTTAACTGAAAAAGTGCATTGGCAAAAATAGATGCAAAACCTTTCCGTGACTTGTGGTAATGGTCCACATACAGGTAAATCAGGGAAATTAAGGTGAAAGAGAGCAATGTATAACCTGTGCTGATCTTGAACATCACCCACACGGCCACTACAAAACCGGTAAAAGAAATATACCAGCGCGATTTAAAAGACGGGCGGTAGGAAGGCGAAGCTCCGAAGTGGTTCAGGAAGGAAATGAGGCAAAGCGATCCGTAAGTGACCATAAAAAACATGGAGATGATGGTAGCTACGGCATTCACGTCGCCCAGGGCTACAAAAACAAAAGCTATGAGAGAAGTTATGAGGGAGGCATTGACCGGTTCATTGTCGCCGGCCCTGCCTTTTCCAAGCCAGTTATTAATGCTTTTTGAGGGAAATGCCTTATCGAGTGCCAGTGCCTGCAACGTCCGCGGGGCCACCATTACCGACCCCAGCGCCGATGAAATGGTGGATGCTGCCAGTCCGAGCGGAATAACAATTGCCCCTCCCACTGCAATACGCGCCATAATGAGTTGATGCTCCAGCAACTCTTCCACCGGCACCGACTGGGCCAGCTTATAAACCACAAAAAAATAGATGACCATACCCGACACGGTAGCCAGGCTGGTTCCGATGGGGATCGACACCGATGGTCTTTTCAAATCGCCCGAAAGCCCCACGCCGGCAGTCATCCCTGTAAATGCCGGAAAAATAATGGCAAAAACCACAAAAAAATCCTGTGGATTCCGGAGTTCTGCGGAAGCCAGGTTAAAGGTCGATTCCTCAGCATACCCGGTTTGGCCAAGAAAAAACATCACCAGCGATACCGCCAGAATGGCTACCACAAAATAGAGTGCCTTCACTCCCAGGTTGGCTCCTTTTATTATGATGATGACGGCCAGCACCAGCATTACCGGCAAACTGACCACCTGCCGCGGCAAAATAAGCCCATAGTTTTCAGCTACATAATTAAATCCAAACTCAAAAGCCTCGGTGAATGCGATCACATAAAAAGCCACACTGATTGCCTGCGACAAATAGAGTGCAATTCCGATGGTGGCTCCAATGTTCAGGCCAAACGAACGCGAAATGATGAAGTATTCGCCTCCGCCCTCCACCCTTTTATTGGTGGCAATTTCGGAAATGGCCAGCGCAGTAGGAATGGTTACCAGGTGGCCAAGTAAAATGATCATAATGACCCCCCAAAAACCCAGGGTGCCTACTGCAAAACCAAAACGCAGAAACAATATAGCGCCAAGGATGGTGGAAATAGCTGTAAAAAAAACAGGAGCTGTACCGAACTTTCTTGAATTTGAACTCATTTATATTTTAAAAGATTGAAGATTGATTTTTTGCGCAAGATAGAAAATGAAGTGATATAAAAAAAGCGCTTTAACCGTTTAACAACGGCAAAAATAAATGGGTCTTCAGTTTCTCGAATGCCGGGTTCCGAAGCAGAAAAGCCTGCTAATAATTTACCCTTGCGGCATACCCTTTTTCAACCAGTTCGTCATTCAGTGTTTGGTTGTTATCGTCCAGTATAATTGTGCCGATATACCGCCCATACTTTCCGGTAAACTTCTCTGTTTCAACCATCACCCGGTTTTTGTTGGCAGCTACCCGCTCTTCTACAAATGTTTTGGCTTCCACTCCCTTGTTGTATTCATCCGAGCCTTTTTTCACAGAATAAATCTCAGGAGTATCAATTCCGGCAAGCCGAATACGCTGATTCGTAGTAATTTTGAATCCCAAATCGATGATCAGGTCGATGGTATCTCCGTCCACCACCCTTTCTACCTTTGCTTTGTATTGGTACATATCTTATAAATATTAAAATGAATAAATTTACTACTTTTGGTAAGAACTGAAATTTTAAACTCTAAAAAATGAACAGGGAAGCATTTAA
>CAYRBS010000005.1:0-13450 GCA_964422335.1 uncultured Mariniphaga sp.
TGGTTGAATCTTCGGTTTCGCCGGAGCGGTGTGAAGTAACAGAAGTATAACCTGCGCGGTGCGCCATTTCAATAGCATCCAGGGTTTCTGTGAGCGTACCAATCTGGTTTACTTTAATGAGGATAGAGTTGGCAGCACCCAGTTCAATGCCTTTTTTCAGGTATTCCACGTTGGTTACAAACAGGTCGTCGCCAACCAGCTGGCACTTGTCGCCGATAGCAGCGTTCAGTTTCACCCATCCGTCCCAGTCGCCTTCGTCCATTCCATCTTCAATTGAGTCGATGGGGAATTTTGCAATTAATTCGGCCAGGTAAGCTGCCTGTTCTTCTCCGTTTCGTTTGGCAGCGCCTTCGCCTTCAAATTTGGTATAGTCGTACACACCGTTTTCGTAAAATTCGGAAGCAGCGCAGTCGAGTGCAATGGAAACATCGCCGCCGTCTTCGGCACGGCCCGGTTTGTAACCTGCATTTTTAACCGCTTCGATGATGCTGTTCAGTGCATCTTCGGTTCCGTCCAGTTCGGGAGCAAAACCACCTTCGTCGCCAACTGCAGTGCTTAATTTGCGGCCTTTCAGTACTTTCTTCAGGCTGTGAAAAACTTCGGCACCCATGCGGAGTCCTTCGCGGAAGGAAGCAGCGCCAATGGGGCGGATCATAAATTCCTGGAAAGCAATCGGTGCATCGGAGTGTGAACCGCCGTTAATAATATTCATCATCGGAACCGGCAGGGTTTTGGCGTTGGCACCCCCAATGTAACGGTAGAGTGGCAGTCCGGCAAACTCGGCAGCAGCTTTGGCTACAGCCAGCGAAACGCCCAGCATAGCATTGGCACCCAGTTTCGACTTGGTTTTGGTTCCGTCCAGTTCCAGCAGTTTGTTGTCGATAGCCACCTGGTCGGTACCGTCCATGCCAACCAGTTCTTTGGCAATTACTTCGTTTACGTTGTCAACGGCTTTCAAAACTCCTTTTCCAAGGTAACGGTTTTTGTCGCCGTCGCGCAATTCCAGCGCTTCGTTTTCACCGGTAGATGCTCCTGACGGAACAGCAGCACGGCCAAAGGCTCCGCTTTCTAAAAGTACTTCCACTTCAATGGTCGGGTTTCCGCGTGAGTCCAGAATTTCCCTTGCTTTAATGTCGCTAATTAACATGGTAAATTGTTTTTTTATTGTTTAACTTCTATTTGTTTTAGCCAGAAAATCAGCCTGTTGAACTGATTTGCCAAATGCAGTCCAAAGATACGAAAAATGTTCCGTTTCCTTTAGATGCCAATATTAGAAGGTGAAAGATATTTCATATAGGGTTAACCTGGCGGGGGGTGCGGTTTGTTCCCGAGTATTTAAAGCCAGTGGTTGCCAACCGCTGCATTCCGGCCAACCGTTGCTGAACGCAGCCTGCTACCTGTACTTTTCCCCCACTTCATACCGCAGCACATCCACCTCCTGAAAGGTAACAAGGCCGCCTTTTTTACTTTGATCCATCAGTTTGTTTACCCGGGCGGTGAACGCATCCAGTTTTTCAATGGTATCCACAATTTCCACGGCCACCGGCATGTCGCTCGACAAAGCAAAAATTTTCATGGTATGTATCGAATGACTGGCGCCAAACGACATAATCCCTTTGAAAACCGTGGCGCCCGCCATGCCTGCTTTTCGCGCCTCGAAAACAATTTCTTCAAATAACGGGCGGCCATGTATTTTGTCTGTTTCGCCCACATAAATTTTTAGCATACCAGCCCTGCCTTCAATTTTCATGGTTGCTTGTTTTAAATAAATAAACGAATCAGGATAATCCCCAGGTAAACAGCCAGAATTCCCAAAAACAGGTTTCCGCCAATGTTTAGGAAAAGCGAACCGAATGCCTGTTCTTTCAGCATCGTAAAATTGTTGTAGGCAAACGATGAGAAGGTAGTGAACCCGCCGCAAATGCCAACTGCAAGAAAAATTCTCCACTCGGCGTTCATCAGGTTCCCTTTTTCGGCCAGTGCAAAAACCATCCCTATTATAAAACTTCCCGCCACATTGGCAATCAGCGTTCCCCACGGGAAAGTGCTTGCAAGTCCTTTTTCCATATAATACTGTACCAGGTAGCGCATTACACTGCCAATAAATCCACCGCTTCCTACCAATAAAATCGTTCGTAGCATTTGCTTTTTTATTAATCCAACATTCTGTTAATTTTGAACGTTAAAAATAGAAAAAATGAAGGTACGGATTTTCCTGGTATTCTCTATTCTTTTTTTTACTGAAGGATTACTTGCCCAGACACCATTTGAAAATAAGCTGGGCGAATTTCTTGAAAAACCGGAGTATCAAAATGCTTTGGTTGGGATTCATGTGGCCGGATTGGAAACCGGAGAATCCGTTTTTGCGTTGAACAGCCGAAAATTGTTCGTCCCGGCCTCGGTCATGAAGTTGGTCACTTCGGCAGCTGCACTTGAAATTCTGGGGGCCGGTTACCGTTTTCAAACCCGGGTAGGTTATACCGGTAAAATCAGGAATGGAACGTTAGAAGGAGATTTAATTGTTATGGGCGGGGGTGACCCTGCACTGGGTTCTGAATATTTCCCCGATCATTATTTTCATCCGCATTTTTTGGAAAACTGGGCAAAACAGGTAAAGGCTGCCGGCATCAGACGGGTGAAAGGCAACCTGGTGCTGGATGGCTCATGGTTCAACTCCGAAAAAGTTCCGCCAACATGGATTTGGGAAGACATTGGAAATTATTACGGCGCCGGTACAAGTGCCCTCGCTGTTTACGACAACCTTTTTCGTGTTAGTTTCCGTTCGCCGGCTGTGGCAGGTCTTCCCACCGAAATTACCTCCGTGTTTCCGAAAGTGGAAGGAATTGAGTGGGAAAACGAGGTGCTTTCATCGGACGATAACCGCGATTTAGCGTATGTTTTTGGAAGCCCGCTGGATGGAAAACGGGTGATTCGCGGCACCATTCCCAAAAATCGCCGGAGGTTTACTATCAAAGCTTCCAACCCTTTTCCTGAAAAATTACTGGCCGATGATTTTTTGCAGTACCTGGCCCGGGCCGGGGTTTTTATTTCGGGAAACATTGCCGAAAAAAAAGTTTCGTCAGCAGATTTTCATCCAATTGATGTATTGGAATCGCCCCCCCTCTCCCAAATAGTGAAGGTGTTGAACCAGGAAAGCGTGAACCTTTTTGCCGAGCAGCTCGTGAAACAGATAGATGCCGAAAATGCCGGTACCGGTGACAGGGAGGCCGGATTGGAACACATCGCTGAATTTTGGGAAACGAAAGGGTTAAATATTCGCCAGTTATTTATGGAAGACGGCAGCGGGTTATCGCATTTCAATGCTGTTTCGCCTGCTTTTCTTACATCGCTGCTTCGTTTTATGGAAAACAGTAAAAACCGCGACGCGTTCGTTGAATCGTTGCCATTGCCGGGGGAGGGGACCCTTGATCAGCTTAGTCCGGAGCAATTTCCCGGGCAAACATTACGTGCAAAAAGTGGTTCGATGACAAGGGTACGTTGTTACGCCGGATATTTAAAAACCGCTAAAGGTGAGCGTCTCGTATTTTCTGTTATGGTAAACCATTTTGCCGGTTCGCATTGGAAATTAATCAACGAACTGGAAAATATTCTTTCCGGACTACGTGAAAATTAAAAATAATTTCTGATTTAATATGCTTTCTTCCAGTGCTTTGTAGTTTTTTTAATTTTTTTCCCCCGAATCATTGACTTGCATTATTTCTTGTCGTAACTTGTATGCCGAAATCATTAAATCGAGTAAAGTCGAAAAAGTTTTGAAGGCACAGAAGTTCTAAGTTGGACGAATTTTCCAGAGTGAAAAACGAGAAAGTGCAAAAAAAATGTAAGCTAATAAGACAAAAAGGTCTTTATGTTTATACTTATTTGTCTGAACGGCGAATGGTTTTAAAAACGGGAAACAAAACGAAAACCGAATGATATACGAGACGTTGCAAATTTTGAAAGAGCAGCTTGAAAATTATTTTTCCGAAGTTGGTTTGGGAAAAATAATTATCCTTGAAAACATAGCTCTCTGGGAATCGGGGAGTGATGATGCTTCCAAAATAGATGGAAAGGTGGTTATGTCGCTGTTAAAACTGGAGGAAGAAACCACCCTGAGAAACACACCGCATTTTACCGTTAAAGATTCAAAAACCGAATATAAAAATCCCCCCGTTCATTTAAACCTGTTCCTTTTGGTTAGCGCCAACTGCGAAACCTACGACAAATCGCTCCGCAGTATTTCCCGGGTCATTGAGTTTTTCCAGGGCAAAAAGGTGTTTACCTCGGGCAACACGGTTTACGACCGAACCAACGTGGCTTTCGATGTTTTGGACCATTTTAAATTTAACATAGAATTATATACACCCACATTTGAAGAGTTGAACAATGTTTGGGGAACACTCGGCGGCAGGCAGTTACCATCGGTAATTTACAAAGTTCAGCTTATCCAGGTTGAACGGGATAAAAAACTGGCTTCTTCAGAGGTCATTAAACATATTGGCGGAACCTTAAACGATTTGAAACAATGAGCTATTCCATTCAATACAAAGAGCTTTTCCAGGTGAATATTTTTCACCGGTACTTTTTGGATAAAGGATTGGATGATTTTGATTCGCTGAGCGAAGAAGATCAGCAGAAACAGTTGGATAACTATAACTTACAGGCCTCCGTTAAAATTATCCCCTCTATTGAAACCCGGCAAAAGTTAAACGGACACCACCTGGTTTTCAAGGTAAAAAGTTCGGGGTTTACGGTTTGGGCAAAAGTGGAAGAAAACGATGCCGGAACACCATTTATTTTGCTGGATGACCATGTGAATTTTACTTTTTTGCTTCAACTGAAAGATCCGCTTTTTTATAATTATACCGATTTGAAAATGGCCAATGCCGGCAAACTCTACTATTTGTCCAACAGGCGTTTGGCTACCGAACCGAACAGCTTTCCCTTAATTGATAAAGCGGGTGGGAATTTTAACGTGGACGAAGATTTTATTCTTTCTGAAGAGGCTGAAAAAGAGGAAAAGGAATCATTACAAACGAGCGAAAAAAGGAACCTGCTGGGGTTGGTCCGTATCTTCATGAAGGGAGATAACAGTGCTCTTAATGTAACCAATGCGCAGGGAAAAATCCCCGCTCCTTCGCAAAATTTTGAAGTTGTATTTAAAAATCGAAGTACAATATGGCGTTATCTTTTTGATACCAACCAGCAGGTTACGGGCGGCGATGATGTGAAAAAAGAAAACGGGGATTCAAAAATTCTGGTCACGAAAAGTGAACAGCCGCTTACACAAACCGGCTTCATTCCCGTTGAGCTTGGGGGTGTTGAACTTCCGAACCCCGGCGCTGCCCTTATTAAACCTGACAAGTCAACCAACAAGATATTTTCAGAAGTATATATGTAACATTAAATCCAAAGAATTATGGCAACAGCTTACAAAACACCAGGCGTTTACGTGGAGGAAATTTCCAAATTTCCCCCTTCGGTAGCGCAAGTTGAAACTGCCATTCCGGCCTTTGTGGGTTATACGGAACAGGCAGTTGTGGATGGCGTGGATTACCATGCCGATGAGATCATTAAACCGGTGAAGATTGGTTCGTTTCCCGAATTTGAACAATATTTCGGAGGGGCTCCTGATCCAACTTCCATCGAGATTGAATTGAATGCCGACAATTCGGTAAAAAAAGCGAAAGTAGAAGGGGTTAACCTGCTTTATGATTCGGTACGGATGTTTTATGCCAATGGCGGCGGCGATTGCTTTATCGTGTCGGTGGGCAGCCACAATACCTCGGCTTCCGAAGTGGACAAGCAGGATTTGCTCGATGGCCTGGTTTCCATCGAAAAAGAGGATTTACCAACGTTGCTGGTTATCCCGGAAACAGTACACCTGGATGCCGATGAGGCTGGCGAAATCCATGTAGCTATGTTGGCGCAGTGTAAAAAATTGCAGGACAGGTTTGCAGTGCTCGATTTGGTTGACGGAGATAAGGAAATCACCAACTCCGCCGATCCGGTGGCTGACTTCCGCGAATACGTGGGAATGAATTCCCTGAAATACGGAGCCGCTTATTATCCCTGGCTTAAAACCACCCTGCGGTTTAAAATCGATTATAACACCATAGTGGGCGGTTCATACACTCAGAATCATGCTCCTCTCGCAGATGTTACCGAACTGTTTAATAACAAAATAGTTACTGCGATTGAAGATAGTGAGGCGGATATCGAAATAGTGGAAGATTTAACGGCTCCCGATGTGGATGACGTATCCAACCGGGGACAACTGGCTACCCTTGCCGGCAATTTGTACAATTATTTCAAAGATTTTTTTGAATTGACATTTACCGAAGACGATACGGACAATGAAGATTCAGCGGCGGGGATTCATGCCAGGTTTGTTAAAGCTGATTCTACTTTTCATGCCCTATTGAAAATTTTGTACGATTACAATTTTTTCAGCCAGGCCGGTGAAAGTGAAGCTGAACTTGATGAAACTTCATGGGAAAATCCGCTGCTCGATGATGATTTTTCTGCTGATTTTGGTCCGTTAACTTTTTCCGATCCGGAGAATCATAACAATGACATATACACAACTCCATCAACTGCTGCCAGCGCGGCACCCTATTTTATTGCCCTGCAGGCTAAACTGGAAAAATTGGTGGATAACTTCCTCGATGAAATCGAAGCCCTGAGGGAAAGCCTGATCGAAAATCTTCGGGAAGTGGACAGTGTATATAAAGGCATTGTGAGTGCCATCGAAAAACAACCGGTTATATTGCCGCCAAGTGGTGCAGTTGTGGGAATCTATTCCATGGTTGACCGCGAACGCGGGGTCTGGAAATCGCCGGCAAATGTGAGTGTGGCATCCGTAAAAGGGCCAACGGTAAAAGTAACGCACGAAGACCAGGAAAGCCTGAATGTGGATACAGTCGCCGGTAAATCGGTGAACGCTATCCGTGCATTTACCGGGAAAGGTACGTTGGTTTGGGGAGCACGCACACTGGCCGGGAATGACAATGAATGGCGTTATATTTCGGTACGCCGGTTTTTTAATATGGTGGAAGAATCGGTTAAAAAAGCCACCTCTCAGTTTGTGTTTGAACCCAACGATGCCAACACATGGGTGAAAGTACGGGCTATGATTGAAAACTTCCTGACCCTCCAGTGGCGGGCCGGGGCACTGGCCGGCGCCAAACAGGAACAGGCTTTTTTCGTACGCGTGGGACTGGGACAAACGATGACTGCCGAGGACATTCTGAACGGTTACATGCACGTTGAAATCGGTATGGCAGTTGTTCGTCCGGCTGAATTCATCATCCTGAAATTCTCTCACAAAATGCAGGAATCTTAATTATTAATATAAATCTAAAACATAAAAATTATGGCAACATCATATCCATTGGTTAAGTTTCATTTCCAGGTGGAGTGGAGCGGAACAAAAATTGGTTTTACCGAAATTTCAGGGTTGGATGTGGAATCGGAAGTGGTGGAATACCGCGACGGCGCCAGTCCTGAATATTCAAAAGTAAAAATGCCCGGCATGCAGAAATTCAGTAACATTACACTGAAGCGGGGTACTTTTAAAAGCGACAACGAATATTTCAATTGGTGGAATACGGTTAAACTCAATACCATCGAACGGCGCGACATTACCATCAGCCTGCTCAACGAAGAACATGAGCCCGTGGTTACCTGGAAGGTAAAAAACGCGTGGCCCGCAAAAGTCCAGTCAACCGATTTGAAAGCCGACGGAAACGAAGTGGCTATCGAATCGATGGAGATTGTGCACGAAGGTTTAACCGTTCAAAATGAATAAAAATGGCGAATCAATACCCTCCTTTAGGTTTTCATTTTACGGTGGAATTCAACCATATTAAAGGAGAATTCCAGTTTCAGTCTGTTTCGGGGTTAAATGTGGACCTGGAAACCGAGGAGATTGCCGAAGGGGGAGAAAACAGGTTTAAGCATAAACTTCCCGTCCGGACCAAGTATCCCAACCTTGTGCTGAAACGGGGATTGCTCGTAAATTCAGATCTGGTAAAATGGTGCAGGGAAGCGGTGGAAGATTTTGACATCAAACCTGCCGATTTGACCATCAGTATGCTGGATGAAGAACATGAACCGCTGATAACCTGGAATGTGGTACATGCCTGGCCGGTGAAGTGGGCAATGGCCGATTTGAATGCCGAAGAAAGCAA
The DNA here is from genome assembly GCA_964422335.1 of uncultured Mariniphaga sp. Classification (GTDB taxonomy): domain Bacteria; phylum Bacteroidota; class Bacteroidia; order Bacteroidales; family Prolixibacteraceae; genus CAYRBS01. The sequence goes on from CAYRBS010000005.1 coordinate 8,193, forward strand.
AATTGCCATTGAAACCATTGAGCTGACGTACAATTATTTTAACATCGAATGATATGCCCATCGAAATAAAAGAGCTGCACATTAAAATTAATGTAGATGAGAAACCCCGTTCCGAGGATCAAAAAAAGATCCGGCGGGATGAGCGCGACGATTTGATTGCAGCTTGTGTGGAACAGGTGATGGAAATTCTTTCGAAAAAAGAAGAACGGTAGTATGAGCGGAGAACTGGTAAAATTAAAAATTAAAGCCTTCAGTGACGAGCAGTTCAAAGATGAAGTGGCTGACGGTGAGTTCAAAACCCTGCTGAATCCTGAAACATACATGTTCAAATATAAAATTGAACAGAACGATGAACAGGCTTCCGGTACCAGTTCATCGGCGCCGAAGTTTAATAAATCTCTGCCTGAGGATCTGGAACTGGAGTTCGTTTTCGACCGGACAGGGGTGATTACCGATTATGGCGCTGCAGGAACTGCCGACGATAAGACCTTTAAAGACGAAGGCCGTGGCGTGATTGACGATGTGGAGCACTTTAAAAAAGTGGTATTCGATTACAACGGCGATGAACACAAGCCCAACTACCTTGTGATATCGTGGGGAACGCTGCTTTTTAAAGGCAACCTCTCCAAAATGGATATTACTTTTAAACTGTTTAAACCGGACGGGACACCGCTGCGGGCAGTCGCCAAAGCCTCGTTTAAAGGGCTTGTGGAAGATACCCTCCGGGTGGCCAAAGAGAACAACAGTTCGCCCGATTTAACCCATGTGCGGGAAGTAAAAGAAGGTGATACCCTGCCGCTGATGACATATCGTATTTACGGCGATCCGAAGTACTATCTCGAAGTGGCAAAAGCCAACCAAATCGCCAATTTCAGAAAATTAATGGTAGGTCAGAAAATTTTCTTTCCTCCGCTTGAAAAAAGTTCCTGATTATGGCAGAAAGCAGAATCATAAATACTGCCCGTTCGTCCGATTTGGTGACGTACAAAATTCTCGTGGAAGGCGAGGAACTTTCGCGTAGCCATCCGGTTATGAATGTGGCGGTGGAAAAAGAGATAAACCGGATTCCGACTGCCCGCCTTGTTCTGATTGATGGCGATCCGGCAGCCCAGGATTTTGAACTGAGCAACCGGGATTTGTTTGTACCTGGAAAAGAAATTGAAATTAAAGCAGGCTACCATTCAGAAGAGGACACAATTTTTAAAGGAATTGTGGTTAAGCACAGCCTGAAAATCAGGGCCAGTCAGTCATTTCTCGTGGTAGAGTTAAAAGACAAAGCGATGAAACTGACCATTGGCCGGAAAAGCAAATATTTTTACGAAAGTACAGACAGCGAAATTCTGGAAGAAATTATCGAAACATACGGTTTGGAGAAAGAGGTGGATGCTACCACAGTTACCCACAAAGAACTGGTGCAGTACAATGTTTCCGACTGGGATTTCCTGATTACCCGGGCTCAGGCCAACGGGAAAATTTGCGTGGTGGACGACGGGAAAATTACCATTCAAAAGCCGGATATTGGCCAGGAAGTGGTGGAGACAGTGTCGTATGGCGCCACATTGCTCGATTTCGATGCCGAAATTGATGCCCGGAACCAGTTTCAGAAAGTGACTTCATACGGTTGGAATGCCGGTGAACAGGAGTACCTGGAAGCCGAGGCGGGTGATCCCGGGGTGGATTTAAACGGGAATTTAACACCCGGTGATCTTTCCCAGGTGGCAGCATTGGAAAACCTCGAACTGAAAGGGGGAGGTGGCGACACATCATCGCTGCAGGAATGGGCCGATGCCAAAGCATTGTTTAACCAGCTGGCTAAAGTGAGGGGGAGACTGAAGTTTCAGGGAATTCCGGGAGTGAAACCCGGCACTTTGCTTAAACTGGAAGGTGTGGGCGATCGGTTCAACGGGAAAATATTTATCTCGGCGGTTCGTCACCAGGTGTCGGAAGGAAACTGGACGGTAGATGCCCAATTTGGTTTAAATCCGAAGTGGTTTACCGAAACGGTGGATATCAACGACCTTCCGGCTGCCGGGTTGCTGGCGGCAGTGAATGGCCTGCAAATCGGCATTGTTACCCAACTGGAAAACGATCCCGACGGCGAAGACCGGATACTCGTCAGGTTACCGGTGGTTGACAGCAAGAGCGAAGGAATTTGGGCCCGCGTAGCCACACTCGATGCCGGCGAAAACCGGGGTTCTTTTTTTCGTCCAGAGATCGACGATGAAGTGATTGTGGGATTCATTAACGGAAATCCCAACGACAGTGTGGTTTTAGGAATGATGAACAGCAGCGCCAAACCCGCCCCCTTAACTGCTTCCGACGACAATCATGAGAAAGGTTTTGTTACACGCAGTGAAATCAAATTCATTTTTAACGATGAAAAAAAATCGGTAACGATGGAAACGCCGGGCGGGAAAATGGTTTCTGTGGATGACGATGCCGGGGTAATTCACCTCGAAGATGAGAATGGCAATAAAATCGTTCTCAACTCCGACGGGATTACCTTCGACAGTCCGTCTGATCTGACATTAAAGGCTACAGGAGATGTGAACATTGAAGGAATGAATGTAAATGCAAAAGCCAATGCGCAATTTAAGGCAGAAGGTACGGCAGGAGCAGAAGTTTCAAGCAGTGCCACGGCTGTTTTAAAAGGTTCTGTTGTTCAAATAAATTAAAAATATGTTACCAGCAGCGAGAATTACAGATATGCATACCTGCCCGATGGTGACCGGAACGGTTCCCCACGTGGGAGGGCCGGTTTTGCCGCCGGGAGAACCTACCGTTCTGATTGGCGGATTGCCTGCAGCGCGGGTAGGCGACATGGCTACCTGCACCGGACCGCCCGATTCCATTGCAATGGGCTCGGCAACTGTTCTGATTGGCGGAATGCCGGCTGCCCGGATGGGAGATTTAACTGCACACGGCGGAACCATTGTGGCCGGTGAGCCAACCGTTTTAATAGGAGGTTAATGAATATGGAAAAAGAACAATCGTTTTTGGGAAGGGGATGGAGTTTCCCTCCGGAATTCAGCAAAGAAAGCCGGGAAGTGAAAATGCTCGAGGATGAGGCCGATATAAAAAGCAGCTTGCAAATCCTGTTGTCAACCCGGTTGGGTGAAAGGGTAATGGTTCCCGGCTACGGATGCAACCTCGAAGATATGCTTTTCAATCCGCTGAACCTCACATTAAAAACGTATGTAATCGATTTGATCCGGACAGCCATCCTTTACCACGAACCCCGCATTGATGTCAGTAAAATTGATATCGACCTGTCCGACGAATTAAATGGCGTGCTGCTCATCGACATCGAATATATCATACGGGCAACAAATTCAAGAATGAACATGGTTTTTCCATTTTATAAAGAAGAAGGAAACGAACTGTAAGGTTATTATTTATGGCTAATTGTGGAAAAGAAATAGCGCTGACAAGGGAAGGGACCGACCAAAACCGACGGTTTATTGAAGCCCTCGACCCCGGTTCGGTAAAACTGAACGACTTCAGCTTAAAGGAATGGATGCAGTTTGCTTACCGGTTTGGCAGCCACCTGAATTATTTCAGTACCCTCGATTTTAAAGAACCCGCCGGTACCTGGGAAAACTTTTTCATAGAGGATTCCCAATTGGATGAATTTCTGCAGAAACTGGGGGACGAAAAAAATATTACACCGCACCTTGCATTGTTTATCAGCTTCGTTTGGCTGCTTGGGTACTCACAAAAACGGTTTAACAGGCTTACAAAACGACACCTCGATTTTTATTACCGGAATATCCTGCAAATTGAAAAACTGCCGCCTGACCCCGACAAAGTGCATGTGCTTTTTGAACTGGCCAAAAAAAGTACGGAAGAATTAATCCCTGAAGGTACGGAACTGGATGGCGGGAAAGATGCCGGCGGACAGAAACGGGTTTACAAAACCACGGAAGACCTGGTGGCCAACCAAACAAAAGTAGCACAGTTGAAAAGTGTTTACCACGATCACCAAAACAATAAAATTAAAGCAGCAAAAACAGCCAATTCCTACGATGGCAAAGGGGCAGATTTTCCCGATGACGACATACAGTGGTGGCCTTTCGGGTATTACGAACAAGAAGTGTCGGAAACAGGTAAAAAAAGGGAGTATCCCGAACTGGACGACGCAACTATTGGATTTGCTGTTTCGTCCCATGTTTTGCAACTGCAGGAAGGGGAGCGGAATATCAGAATTTCTGTCGGATTCAAAGATTCAGTACCGGCAATCAGCACCTTAACCTTGACGGACAACCTCGAAATTTGGATCACCGGCGAAAAAGAGTGGCTGGGGCCTTTTGATGTCCAATCCGAAATAACCGATGGAAATGGGGGCATCTATTCTTCAGGAATGAACGTAGCTTCCAAAAAATTAACCCTGGCATTTCAAATTCCCAAAGATGAAAATCCGGTGGTGGATTACGATCCGGAAATTCATGAACATAACTTTGAAGCTGGTTTGCCGGTTTGCCGGGTTTTGGTGAAAACCGGGAACATTGCCGGGCACAAACTGTATAGCGAGTTAGTGGAAAAGGAGGTGGAAAACCTTTCCATCGATGTGGATGTGCGCGGAGTTAAAAACCTGGTACTGGAAAACGATACGGGTTTGTTAAATGCTGAAAAACCTTTCTTCCCGTTTGGTACCCGCCCCGTAAAACGTTCCAACTTTTATATCGGTTATCCTGAATTGTTCAGTAAAAACTGGGATAAACTGGATGTTGAAATAGACTGGAAAAATACACCGGAAAAAACAGGTTCAAAGGAAGCTTTTGTTGATTTGTATTACGCTTACCGGGAGAATGATATGTACCAGGCCTCTTCATCCAAATATCTCGGCGGAATATTTTTGCCTAAAGAGGAGATTTCTCTTTCCATTCAATCCCGGAAAAAAGAGAGTAGCCAGAATGTCACACGTATTGCAGAATATGGAATCCTTAACCCCGATCCTGAAAATTTAATTGTTAAATCGAACAACCATTTCAGGGCCGATGTTGAAATCCGGTATAAAGAGGAATGGGAGAATAAAAAAGTACTGACTCTTTTTAATGAAGACGACGGAGATTTTAAAGCTGAATTTTCGGTTGAAAACGAAGGTTATGAAGCCGGCAAAAATGGTCCGGTACGTTTGTCCCTCAATCAGTCGTTTTTGCACGATCTTTTCCCCCGCATCTATGCTCTTGCTTTTAGCAGTGAGGACGAAGACGCACTGATTCCCAACGAACCCTATACACCAATGGTGGAATCCATCA